>DYLN01000158.1 GCA_020722085.1 Melioribacter roseus | reverse complement strand
TAGAACTTGAGCAGCATTCTAAGGTGTCATGGCACGGATAACGTAGTCTGAGACTCAGGCTAATCAACCGGGCTTAATGCCTTAGACTTTAGTCGAGGGTGGTTGACAGTTTCACCTAGTTTAACGTTAGAAAGATTATATCACGAGGATAAGCCAATGAATTATTCTCGATCTGATCGGGAATCTCATCTGATAAGATCAAATAACTTCTATTTTACACACGGTTTAGCATATCTCTGAGTTCATCGGAGAATTGCATTCTGATTTTTTCTCAAAAAATTTTGAACCTCATCTCTTGTGGGAAACGAATTGCCCGCACCTTTTCTTGTAACAGAAATTGCGGAAGCCGCCATTGCAAATACGCAAGCGTCTTTTATATTCATCTTTTCTGAAAGTGCAACTGCCATGGCTCCGTTAAAACAATCTCCTGCACCCGTCGTATCGATGGGATCGACTTTAAAAGACTCAAGGTTTAAAAGTTCATCATTTTCAACGATATAAACACCTTTAGCACCAGCCTTAACAATTACCTGCGGTCCTTTCGATTGAAGATTTTTGATTTTATCTTTGAGAGTTTTACCACTGGCAATCTTCAAAATTTCTATCTCGTTAGGAGTTATGTAATCGACGCAATTCAGAAGACTGTCTGGTATTTTCCTGGCAGGGGCGGGATCAAGGATAACCTTAACACCGCTATCATGGGCAATTTTCGCTGCCTTTTCAACAACATCAAAAGGGATTTCGAATTGAAGCAAAAGAAATAGCGAATTTATAATCATGTTCTTGGATCTTTCAAAAATCGATTCGTCTATCTTTCCGTTTGCACCTGCATCAAGAATTATGGAATTTTCTCCAAATTCGTTGACCCAAATATTTGCAACCCCCGATGTACCATCTGTTTTTTCGATCATTTCCGTGCCAACATTGGATTTTTTAAGCGAATCGATCAGAAAATCTCCAAAAAAATCCGTTCCAACCGCTCCGACCACTTCGACATCACTGCCAAGTTTTGCAACCGCAATGGCCTGATTTGCTCCTTTTCCACCTTGATGAATTTCAAACCCTTTTCCGTTTATCGTTTCTCCCGGCTTGGGGAAATCTTTTGTGAAACTGACAAGATCGACATTCACACTTCCCAAAACGACAATTTTAGACATTCTACCTCCGATAATTCTACAAAATAACTTCTTAAATCAAAAAGCAGGCATCAAAAAAGATGTCTGCTTTTCTCAAAGCGATTAATCCCCGCTTGCTATCCACTGATTGACATTGGCTTTTGTAACAGGAAACAAAGGCATAGAAAGACTCGTTGGAGATATGCTCAATCCATTGACAACGAAAAATGCGGCAGAAACTCCTAATGCTGCCATCTTGTATGGTTGTTGTGCTATATCGACTGCCTCGGTACCATCTTTAACAGCCTGTATACCCTGAGGTATTCCATCTCCGCCTATGACAATTATCCCTGTTCTACCAGTAGCTTTTATCGCCTGAATTGCACCAAGCGCCATTTCGTCATTTTCAGCGATTACAGCATTTATATTCGGATGAGCAACAAGTATTGACTCCATGACGGACATGGCGGTTGCCATATCAAACTGAGCCGTCTGATTCGCAACGATTTTGATGTTTGGATACTGTGACAGATAGTCCATTATTCCTTTAGATCTATCACGTGTTGCAGATGCACCCGGAACGCCGGTTAAAAGTACAACATTACCACTTCCGTTTAAAAGTTTTACAGCATATTGGGCTTCTAATTTTCCGTATTCAACGTTATCGGAAGCTATGTACATATCAACCTTACCGCCATTAACAGATCTATCAAGAGTTATGACCGGTATACCTGCTTTGTTCGCAGCTATTACTGCCGGAACAAGAGCATCTGAATCCGTTGGATTTAAAATTATGGCATCAACTTTTCTTTGTATCAAATCCTCAACCTGATTAAGTTGTGTACTGTTGCTGTTGTTGGCATTCATCACAATAAGGTTGACATTCAAAAGCTGTGCTTCTGCTTTTGCACCGTTTGTAAACGATACGAAGTAAGGATTATTAAGTGTTGATACGCAAAAGCCAATTGTCATTGCCATGGAAAGTACGGCAATACCTGCTAACATTACCACCGTTAAAACGAGACTTTTCATTTAAAAATCACCTCCTAAAAGAATTAGGGTATGAACCCCATCTACCATTATTCATTCCAGTATTTTTTTCCAAAACTTGTCATCATAACTGCCAGTAAAATGACAAGTCCTTTGACAACCTCCTGATAATATGACGAAATATTCATTATAGTCATTCCGTTATTCAAAACGGCTATTATGTATCCTCCTATTATTGTTCCTACAACCCATCCTTCTCCACCAAAAAGACTCGTACCACCAAGTACAACTGCTGCTATAGCATCAAGTTCATAGCCAGAACCTGCTGACGGTTCTGCTGTGCCTAACCTTGATGCAAGTATGATGCCTGCAATAGCCGCTAACAAACCACTAATTGCATAAACGCTTATAAGTACTGAGGATATTTTCACTCCTGCAGCTCTTGACGCTTTTATATTCCCTCCCACAGCGTACACATGTCTTCCATATTTTGTCCTTTCAAGTATTATCCAAACTACCACAAATGAAAGAGCCATAAGAATTATAGAAAATGGAATATCAAGCAGATTTCCTTGACCTATGAAATCAAAAGACGATGGTAAGTTCCATATTGGCTCTCCTTGAGTGTATATCAGCGTTATTCCCGTTATTGCAGACATTGTTGCAAGTGTTGCTATAAACGCAGGAACCTTGGCAAAAGCGACGATGATACCGTTGACGATTCCAAACCCAATACCAACGCCAAGGCCCGCAACCAATCCAAAGAACAAATTACCAGTTGCAACGGTAACTCCCGCTGCCACAGCACCAACTAAGCCAGCTATTGCCCCATCCGATAAATCTATTCCGGCAGTTAAAATGACAAACATTTGACCAAGTGCGAGCAATATGTTTATTGATGATTGTTTGGATATGAGTATGAAATTTGAAGTGGTGAAAAAATAGTTGGGGGATTCTATCGCAAAGAAAATTATTATCCCAAGCAAACCGAATATAACACCATATTTTCTTATAAAACCATTAGATAACGCCATTTAAGACTCCTTTCCTTTTACCGCAAACTTGAGTATGTCTTCCTGAGAAGTATTCTTGGGATCGAGTTCTCTCGTTATTCTCCCTTCACTCATAACAAGAATTCTATCTGAAAGACTTAAAACTTCTGCGAGTTCAGAAGAAATGAAAATTATCGACACGCCTTTCAAAGCCTGATCGTACATGAATTTGTAGATTTCATATTTTGCTCCGATATCTATGCCTCTTGTAGGTTCATCAAGAATCAGAATCTTTGGAGATCTCACAAGCCATTTTCCAAGAACAACTTTCTGTTGGTTCCCACCGCTTAAATTATCGACTTTTTGATTCATACTGCTCACTTTTGTATTCAAGTATGAGATAGAAGCACGTACCGATTGTTTTTCTTTTTTTTGCATGACGAAACCAAATTCAGAAAATAAATCCAAATTGGGTAAAGCATGATTTTCTTTAACACTGCGCTGTAAAACGAGTCCGAGATCGTGTCGATCCTCAGGGACAAGAAAGATACCCTTCTTAATAGCGTCCGTTGGTTCCGAAATATTAATATGTTTACCTTCAAGATAAACATCTCCCTTGAAATCTCTAAGGCCGAATATGCTCTCACCAAGTTGCATATTGCCACAACCCACAAGTCCTGCTATTCCGAGTATTTCTCCCTTACGAAGGATAAAATTCACATTTTTAAAAGCATCGGAAGAAAGATTTTTTATCTCAAGCATCTTCTCATTACTTATTTCTCGGATTGGCTTTTCCGGAAATCTACTTTTCATACTTTTGCCAACCATCATACTTACAACTTCTTCCATGGTAACCTCATCTATTTTCTTTGTCCCAACAAGTTCTCCGTTTCTCAAAACCGTTACAACATCAGCAATTTCAAATATTTCTTCAAGTCTATGAGATATGAATATGATTGTTACACCTTGTGCTTTAAGATTTTTTAATATCGAGAAAAGCAATTCGGTCTCTCTCAAGGTAAGCGCAGCTGTCGGTTCGTCCATGATCAAAATTCTTGAATTCATCGATAGTGCTTTTGCGATTTCAGTCAATTGCTTGTCGGCAACGCTCAAATCTCTTACCCTTGAATCGACAGGTATGTTCAAAATACCAAACGTTTTTAAAACTTCAAGAGCAGATTTCTTCATTGCTTTTTTATCAATGAAATCGATTTTAAAGAATTTTTTTGATAGCTCTCTTCCTAAAAAAATATTTTCATAAACAGTTAATTGAGGTACAAGACTAAACTCTTGATGTATTAAAGAAATGCCAGCATGGATTGCATCTATCGGAGAATGAAACTTGACTTCTGTCCCATTAAGATATATCTTCCCCCCATCAGGTTCAAGTTCTCCGGCAATGATCTTCATCAAAGTTGATTTACCAGCACCATTTTCGCCAACTATGGCGTGTACTTCTCCTTTTTGTATTGAAAAATTTATATTTTTAAGTACGGTAACGCCGGAGAAAGATTTATCTATGCCGCTTATTTTAAGTATCTCTGTCATCTGTTAACACTTCCAATTCTATGAGTTGTTTCTCTTATGACAATTGACGGTTCGATCTTGATATGCTTGACCCTTCTATCGACACCGGAAATTATATCCAGTAGTATCTTGGTTGACATTTGGCCAATTTCATAAGTTGGTTGGTGTATCGTCGTAAGCTTAGGAGTATGGTAAGATGAAAAACTTATATCATCATATCCAACGATCGAAACATCCTTCGGAACGTTTATTCCGTTTCTTTTCAAGGTTTCTATAACACCGAATGCTATAAGATCATTTCCGCAAAGTATGGCATCGAACTTGACTTTTCTTTTTAGTAACTCTTCAGCCATTTTGATACCACTTTCGTAAGTGTACTCTCCAAAAACAAGAAGAGACTCATCAAATTTAATTTTAGAATCATACAGGTACCTTTTATAAGATTGAAAACGTTCTTTCGCACCTGAAGAAACCAATTTTGAACCAAGAAAAGCAATCTTTTTACATCCGAGAGAGTACAAATGATCTAAAGCAAGTTTTACGCCAATAGTGTGATCAACGGTAACGTAAGATAAATTTGGAGAATCCACGTATCTGTCAATCATAACTATTGGAAAATCAAGATTGCCTTTCAAATATCTCATGGTATATTTTGAGGCAACAAGTATCACCCCATCAACTTTCTTATCAAGCAACAATTTAAATTGTGCTTCTTCCACGATGCCTAAACCATCCGTATTGCATAAAAAGACATTATAACCATTTCTATGGGCTTCATCCTGAACACCTCTGACCATCGATGGGAAAAATGGGTTTTCTATACTTGGTATCAAAAGACCCAAAGTTTTCATTGGCATGCCTTTAAGCGCACGAGCTATAGCATTTGAGTGGTAATTCAAATTTTGAACTGCATCTAACACTCTCTTTTTTAGCTCTTCTCTTACCCCTTGTGAGTCATTTAAGACTCTTGATACAGTCGAGATAGAAACTCCAGCTGCTTTTGCAACATCTTTTATACTTTTATCAACGGTCATTCTCAGCGACCTTTTTGCAAACGTTTTCAAAATTATATTATAAAAAATATTTATAGTCAATCGCCAAATTCACCAAAAATAGTATAAATTTAACCAAATTTACGTTTTAAGTAAAAAAATCTCCTGTTTTCGAGTTGAATATTTAATTATCTAATTGCAAGTCCAATTTTCGATTTTCAAGATTTAAAAAATCTTTTAATTCAACGATATGAAATGTACTTGATACTTTTATGAATAAAAAGCCAATCCCGCACTTGATGCGGGATAATTTATGAAATAAAATATCGTCCGTTGTTGGTATGGAAATACGTCTTTAAAGATCCGAGTTTCTGAATTGAAGGTACTGAAGTGCGAAAAGTCCTGCGGC
>DYLN01000025.1 GCA_020722085.1 Melioribacter roseus | reverse complement strand
TATTGAGAATTTATTCATTGAAAGCAAAAATAATTTTCAATATTCAATTTTCAATTCTCAACTCTCAATACGCATCCCCTTAAATTATAGTTGGAATATAGCATTTCAGTTACCACATTAAATAGAATAAAAAATGTGTATCGTTCTTTTTTTAGTTGGTGCTAAAAAATATATTATTACCACGAACTCGTAATATATTATATCATATTATTATACTTGCTGCACCTTGTTACTGCTTTTCAATTAAATTAATTTTGCTATTCGATTGGATGGAAATATGTTATTAACTCAAAACGAAGATACAATAGTTGCACTCGCAACTCCTGCCGGTGTCGGAGCTATTTCAGTTATTCGTGTAAGCGGTCCGTTAAGTTTTTCAGCTGCCGATAAAATTTTTGCAGGGAAAATCAAAATCGCTGATAGTGCTTCTCACACTATTCATTACGGAAAAATTTATGACAGTCGGGGTGAATTGATTGATGATGTTTTGGTTTCTGTTTTCAAAGCTCCGAATTCTTATACCGGAGAAGATTCGATTGAAATCAGTACGCACGGCAGCCAGTTAATAGTTCAAAAAATAATCCGTGTATTAATTGAAAACGGTGTAAGATTAGCCGAGCCGGGAGAATTTACAAAACGTGCTTTTCTAAACGGGAGGCTGGACCTTGCGCAGGCAGAAGCAGTTGCAGATGTAATAAATTCGCGGACGGAAGCCTCGTTGAAAGGGGCGCGGAATCAGCTTAACGGACTTCTCTCTCAAAAAATTGAAGCTCTCCGAGAAATGCTGATCAACAGTTCATCCTTAATAGAATTGGAGCTCGATTTTGCAGAAGAGAATATTGAGTTTGTTTCTTTAAACGAGGTCAAGAAAAATATAGAATCGATAATAGGGGAAATTGACCGGTTACTCGAAAGCTACTCGTTTGGCAAAGTAATTAAAGACGGTGTTAATGTTGCACTAGTCGGCGTGCCGAATGTAGGCAAGTCTTCTTTGTTGAATTATATCTTAAAAGAATCAAGAGCAATCGTAAGCGAAATTCCGGGCACAACGCGCGATATAATCCGCGAGGAAGTTTCTATTGATGGAATACTTTTTAAGCTTTATGACACAGCCGGAATCCGGCTTACAGAAGATATAATAGAAAAAGAAGGCGTTTATCGAAGCAGAGATGCTGTAAGAAACTCAGATATTGTAATTTTTATTAACGATGCAGTTAACGGATTTTCTCTTGAATTGTTCAATGAATTACTAGAATTAACAAGTGAAAATCGAATAATTAAAATTGCAAATAAAATCGATTTAAAACCAGATGTGAATTTCAGTAATGATGTCAAGGTTTCTGCAAAAACTGGCGAAGGAATGGACTTATTATTCAAAAAGTTAAAAATTAAAGCACTTGGTACTGAAAGTTACAGTGAGAAAACTGCTATTGTTACTAATTTGCGGCATTATAACGCACTGTTAAAAGCTAAAGAATTTTTGTTAAATGCAGTTGAATCGATTAATTCTAAAATGACAGGGGAATTCATTGCTGTTGATTTACGGAATGCCGAATCCTCTCTTGGTGAAATTATTGGAAAGGTTACTACAGACGACATATTGAACAACATTTTTGCAAAGTTTTGTATTGGCAAATAATATTGTTTCACGTGAAACAAGAATGAGTGTAGTTGCTGAAGATTCGTCGAAGACGAGATTTAGCTTAAAAGGGGGAGTGAGCCTCACCTAATATAGAGGGAATACAGAATTGAAAGCATTTAACTCTACACTCTACGTTTTTAATTCTTAATTCAGCATTCGTCATGGTTTCACGTGAAACCGAAAGGAAAAAATGAAGTATTTCGATGTAATTATTGTCGGCGGCGGACATGCCGGTATTGAAGCCGCCAGCGTTGCTTCCCGAATGGGCTGTTCAACAGCAATCGTAACAATGGATAAAAATGCCATAGGAAGAATGTCGTGCAACCCAGCAATTGGCGGAAGCGCCAAAGGACATCTCGTGCACGAAATTGATGCATTAGGCGGCGAGATGGGATTAATTGCAGACAGATCGGGAATTCAATTTAGAACATTAAACAAATCTAAAGGTCCAGCTGTTTGGGCTGGCAGGAGCCAAAACGATAGGAAGTTATATTCGATCGAAGCTTTGAAGGTGGTCGAAAAAATAAACAACTTGGAAATAATTGAAGACTCAATTATAGATGCCATTGAAGAAGATAAAAAAATCAACGGTGTGAAATTAAAAAGCGGAAGTGAAATTGCATGTAAAGCGCTGATAGTTTGTTCCGGTACTTTTCTAAATGGTTTAATGCACACAGGACTTAAGTCCACTAAAGGTGGAAGATTTGGAGAAGCCCCCGCAGTTGGATTGACGGAATCTCTAATCAAAATGGGCTTTGTTTCAGGGAGATTAAAGACTGGTACTCCGCCGAGATTAAAAAAGGAATCAATTAACTGGGATATCCTGGAAGAGCAGCCTGGTGACGTTCCTCCTTTGCCTTTTTCTTTAAGAACAAATAAGAATGAATTTCCGGTTCTACCTCAATTAAGTTGTTATATCACTTATACTGATAAATCCGTTCACAAAATTCTCGAGAAGGGATTCGACCAATCACCGATGTTTACCGGATTGATTGAAGGGGTTGGACCGAGATATTGTCCTTCAATTGAAGATAAAATTGTTAGATTCGCTGATAAAGAAAGACACCAGTTGTTCCTGGAGCCGGAAGGCTTGGATTCCGACCAGATTTACATAAACGGATTCTCAACATCTCTGCCAGCAGAAATTCAGTTCGAAGCACTGCGAAAAATAAAAGGATTGGAAAGTGTGGAAATGGTTCGTCCCGGTTACGCCGTTGAATATGATTATTTTCCACCTTATCAGATCGATCTAACGCTGGAAACTAAACTTATTGAAGGATTATATTTTGCGGGACAGATAAATGGAACATCTGGGTACGAAGAAGCTGCCGGACAGGGAATTATTGCCGGAATAAATGCGGCATTGAAAATCCAAAAAAGAAAGGAGTTTGTTCTAAAACGGCATGAAGCCTATATCGGTGTTTTGATTGATGACCTTGTTGGCAAATCTACAAACGAACCTTATCGGATGTTTACTTCAAGGGCAGAGCACCGGCTGCTAATACGACAGGATAATGCTGATAGGCGACTTATGAAATACGGCTACGAGTTTGGATTGATCCCCAAAGATTTGTACAATGAACTAAAGGAAAATGAAATTCTTATTTTGAAAACAAAAGAGCTTGTTTCGAATGTGAAAATTAAGCCGGAGCGGGTAAATCCGATTCTATCGAAATTTGGAACTCAGGAAATCGCGAACTCCGAAACGATAGATAAGCTCGCTAAGCGTCCCGAAGTTTCTCTACTTGAACTGATTAAACAAATTGATGAGAACGAGTATCCATTGGTTAAAGCAATTAAAATTAATCCAAAAGTAATTGAGCAGGTCGAAATTGAAACGAAGTATGAAGGCTATATTAAACGTCAAGAAGAACTTATTGCAAGAATGGAAAAGCTGGAGAAGTTAACTATTCCAATAAATTTTAATTATCTAAATTTAAAAACAATCTCTGCTGAAGGTAAGGAAAAACTGAACAAAATTAGACCACGGTCTGTGGGTCAGGCGTCAAGAATTTCGGGTGTAACACCTGCAGATATATCTGTTTTATTAGTATATTTGAAAAATTAAAATTGAGGCTCTTTGTTGGATCTTCAGGATCGGTATCTCCGCGAACTGAAAGTATTTTTCTGGGAAAATAGTTTAAGTCCGGACGAATACCAGCTTGAACGATTAGCCCATTTTGCAGAGTTAGTGACTGAAAAGAATTCGAAACTAAATCTTATTTCCCGAAAGGATGTCCAAAATATTATTGAGAACCATGTTTTTCTTTCATCGTTTATAGCTGAATTTCTTCCGCCGAAGGCGAATAAATTTTTAGATATTGGTACAGGCGGGGGATTTCCGGGCATCCCGCTTGGCATTACAAGACCTTTAATGCACGGTGTGCTTGTCGATTCCACTTCCAAAAAAATTCAAGCTGTACAGGATTTTATTAACAGACTAAAACTAAATAATGTGGTGGCTGAAAACAGCCGAGTTGAAAGCGACGAGTTTATTGAAAAATACTCGGAACAGTTTGATTTGGTAATCAGCCGTGCAACAGTTCCTTTAATAATTTTATTCAGATATGCTTTGCCGCTTGTCCGAGCAAAGTCTTATATCGCTTCAATCAAAGGCGGGGATTTAGACAGTGAATACAAAACTGCGGAGATGAAGTACAAAGCTTATATTAAAAAATCTACCATCTTTGAATTGGCATATAAACCCACGAATTCCAGAAACGAAAAAGGCAAAAAGCTGATTCTTATTGAATTGAATAAGTAGCCTTCATTTCTTATCATTTATTTCATAGATTTTTGATACGCATAAAATTTATTTTTTAATATGGGTGAAATAGAAATTTTTTTGAGATATCCGGCTAAACGCGATGTTGTTTTTGTTCTGGGTGCCGGGGTATCGAATCCTGATGGTGTTCCCCTTCAGCGTGAATTGCTTGCTACAATCCTTTCCGGGGAAATACGCGAGATTCAAAATTCGGAAATCGGAAAAATTGTAACTGAGTTTATCAACGATAATTTTAAGTATAACATCTCTACTAATCAATTCCCGCAGCTCGAAGCTGTCTTTGGGTTTCTGGATTATTTTATTCAACAGAATGAAAGTCTTAATGCGAAGTACACAAACGAAAAGATCCAGGAAATAAAAGAATACCTGATTAAACTTATTCACTACGTGGTCAATTTCCGGACAAACAAAAGCAGTCCTTATTACCACAGATTTTGGAATCTAATTCACAATTCGGGAAAAAGTATTTCTATACTAACTGTAAACTACGACACTCTTCTCGAGCAGGCATTTGAATTTTTGTTCAAATCAAGAGCCGGCTTCATTGATTACTGCATACCGCTTATGAATTATGAAAATCTGCCTCAAATTAAATCCTATAATTTCTGGATTAATACCAGAGAGCCCGTCAAAATATTAAACGGAGAAAATCCTGCAGTTTATAAAATTATTAAGCTGCATGGAAGTCTTAATTGGAAATACTGTAATTGCTGTAATCAAACTCTTCTTACTCCGTGGGATAGAATTATCGATTTGAACAAAGGAAAATTTTTAGGCTACACTTATCCTGAAATGTCGGAATACGAATACAAGTGCCCGTTAGACGGCACTGATTTTCAGACTTTGATAATGCCTCCCTCATACTTAAAAACGTTAACTCATCCCGTTATCAGTCTGGTAACCAACGAAGCCGCACGAGAAATAAGAGCCACAAGAAAAATTGTATTTATCGGCTATTCTCTTTCCAGTGCCGACCTTCATATAAAAGCCTTATTTAAAAAACATATTCAGCCGGAAACAGATGTAATTGTAATTAATCCTAAAGAGAAAGAGTCGCTGCTGTTAAATTACAGATCGCTGAGTGAGTCAGCAAAATTTATTTACTCCAGCTTCGAAGATCTTCTTAACAACGAATTGCTTCTTGAAGAAATTCTTGCATAAAAGGACGGTTCCCAATTTTCAACTTATCACTTTCGTGATGATGAAACGCTGTTAAAAAACAGTCGGAACCACCTGTCTGCACTAAGCCAAAGTTTCGTTTCCACAAAGGCAATCCAAGAAACACAAAAAATGCTGAATGAAAAGATGAATCCGGTTTGTTGAAAAACAATAAACAATTTTCAATGTTTAATAGACAATTTTCAATTTTCAGCTCACAAGATATGAAATATTATTCTTCGAAGAGGATAACTCCAACTCTCTATAATTTTCTTAGAATAACAAAAAGTTCTTGACTGCACGATTATTCATCGTATATTTACGATATACAATTGGAAAAGTTATGGCATATTCTAAAAAAGAAGAATTTGCAAACGAAGAAATACGGCTCGCGGATATTGCCAAAGCCCTTTCGCATCCTGCAAGAATAAGAATTTTGAAGCTGTTGAATGATATGAACGCTTGTATGGTCGGGAACCTTGTTGAAAAACTCCCGCTTGCGCAGTCAACAGTATCACAGCATCTTAAAGAGCTTAAAAAAGCCGGATTCATTGAAGGGGAAATTGAAGGATCTAAAATTTGTTACTGCTTGAATAACCGTACTCTTGCTAAATCTAAGGCAGTATTAGATAAGCTTTTTTCGAGAATAGGGTGTTGTTAAAAGGTGTCTAATGAATGAATGAACCCAGCTTCTCGCCGAGGCGCCCGACTTGGCGGAGCAAGCATTAAACAACAACTACGCTTGAGGGTGACCAAAAAGTAATCTTTTTATTTATCTTAGCCGATAATAACGCTAATATTCACGAATAATTTTGTTGAATAATTACTTTTTGGTCAGCCTCGAGCAAATGCGAAAAAAGAGGGTTAAGCGGCATGTTGTACTGCTGCTTTTTACTTGGTCTTTTTCCAAAATTATTTTCTTCTTACAACCTTCCTTTCACTGATTTTTTTATTTATCGTATTCTTCAGGTTCAACATTAGGAACTTTACTTAATACTTTCTTAAATTTTTCTTTGCTTGCTCTCTTAGCTCTTTGCTCTATATATTCTTCTGTCATCAATGCTGAAATCTTTTCTGCCAATGCCGATGAAACCAATTGGTTTATTGAAGTATTTTCTTTCTTTGCTAACTCACGGGCTTTCTTGTGCAAAGATTCTGGCAATCTCAAACTTATTGTGCTCATTTTATTTCTCCTATTACTATTAAAAATTCTTTCGGTGTCAATGTTCTTATTCCAAAATATTCTGCTTTTTCAAAATCTCTTTTATTAAATGTTATTATAAAATCACTTTCAGATTCTACGGCTAATTCAAGAAACATATCATCTTTACGGTCTTTTAATAATGGTCTCCACAAATAATGTATCTTACGCTGCTTTCCAATCAGACAAATAAAATCCAAGAAATCCTCTATTTCAGATTTCTTAAACTTAATATTAGTCTTTTCCCTTTTAATAGCATCTTCATATTCTAATATTACTGGAACTGAAATAAATAATTCTATTCTTTCGTCATCAATAATTGACAGAAGCTTAAATGAAAAACCTTTCTTTGAGAGTAAAGATGATACTATAACATTAGTATCAATAATAATTTTATATTTTTTCATTGTGATATTATATCCAATACCACAATTAAAGTCAACCCTTTGCCTAATACTCTGCGGTAGGTCTTGCGGTTAAGGCAGCAGCCCAATACGACAATGCCGCTTAGCCCAACTACTCCGAAATTACAAAGAATTTTTCTTAGGACTTCTACCTTGAACGGAACAGCCGACACAGCTTGTCAGCCGCTGGCTGGGACTAACTGCAATTAAAATTACACAAATGCTTATTAAAGTCCGGTTTGTTAGAACTCTCCGTCAGGACTTCGTTCTTGCCGAGACGAGCGTTCTGCTCGACTTTGTCGAGGTTCGTCAGAGACGACCGGGGAGTCCAAATAGACTACACTAGCGAGGTCTGGTGACTAACAGTCGAAGATTCCGTCTGAGTCTTCGACCGTTAGAGTCTATTGGACTCAACGAGATTCTGTCGAACGACTGACGAGCAAATGCGAAAAAAGCGGTCGGCTTGCTTGTTATATTGCATTGCCGTATCACTTAACAAAATAATTGTTAATATCGATTCAAAAGAATCCATTAATTGATTAAACCTATTTCGTAAAATTTCCATCTTGGGCTTTATAAATTAGCCCGTATAGAACAGAGCGTAACATATATTGGCTATTCGCGAATTAGCGGCTTTGGACAGCAAATATTTTCCTACTTCTTCAAGTAAAATCTCTTAATTGCTTCTAAAAAAAATTTACTCCTGCCAAACAATAAAGAGACTGCTATTACAGCAATCTGAAACAAAATTAAAAACAGAATCAAATACAGAACCGCAAATAAAAAAGTCCATGTTTTAAGCCCAAGCGCTTGAAGCAAAACTCCGGAAAAGAATGAGCCGGCTGTACTGCCAAATATTAAAATAAGAATATCGAATATTGTACTGGTTTTCTCTGTCATATTTCTCTCATTATCTCAATAACACCATTTTTTTTGTTGATACAAAATTGCCAGCAGTCAGCCTGTAAAAATAGACTCCGCTTGCAAGTTTTGAGGCATCAAATTTTACTTCGTAATTTCCCGGGGATTTTTCTTCATTCACCAAAGTGGCGACTTCTCTGCCGAGCACATCGTACACTTTCAATGTAACATTCTGTAAAGTCTCCTCTTTGGTGAGGTTTGGAGGGGCTATTGAATATTTTATTGTAGTAGTTGGATTAAACGGATTCGGGTAATTTTGTTCAAAAGCGTAGTTTCTTATCTCTTTTGTATTTTTATTAACCTGTATTTTATTTAATGGCGGTAGCCCACCAAATTCTACATGCCAGTACTCTGGTGAATATGTGTTTTCTATAGAATAATACTGCCTCACGTCATACATAACTAAATCATCTGTGTAGCCGTCTGTAAAAACGTAATCATAATCTGTATAGGTCTGAACTCCTCTGCCAACAGTTGTTAAAAGAACAGGGCTGCCCATCACACCATTATGTTTTACCTTACGCCAGATTTGATACTGTGTAACTGCTGTGTTAGGGTTATCAGTCCAATGGAATTTAATGGGATTATCTGCAATATAATCGAATCCAAAATTTATAGCAGATGGGTCAGGACAACCAATAAAATATGCTGTATATGTTATGTTTGAACTCGAATAAAAAGTTTTGGCGCTGGAAGTACTGCCGTCACTCCAGTGATCGAAACTGTAATTAATGCCGTTGAATGTTTGAGGACCTATTGCAGAGGCAGTAATAGAGTTTCCTTCTTTAACAGGAAAAGTACCGGTAGGAGAATCATACTGTGAACCGTTTACATTAATAACACCGCCGCTACCAACGTTAACGAAATTATTTTGAAAATTTATCTGATATATCGGCACATAATTAGCAGTATACTGTCCGCCAAAACCATTGGAACTGCTTAAGGTTATTGTTGCTGTATGATATGGATAGGAAGCTAATTGCTCACGGTAGATAATATCTCTCCACTCTTTATACCCAAGCGGTTCGCTGCCATTATATTGTGTTTCATCTGCGTATAAATCATGTTCACCCCTGCTTAAATTACTGACCAGCGTTCCGGAACTTCCGTTTATGTTGTAATTTACTCCATCTACTTTAACACTGCCGCCGTTAAAAGAGGTTTTAACAGTTACTGCATATCCATAAGTTTTACTTCCATAATTTAGTCTTACTATGTAACTTGGAGTACCATAAGTCGGATCAGAGTAATTTGGAGAAAATAAAGTAGTGTGATGAACGGAATCATCGGACAATGATGCATCAATCCATTCAATATCTATCCAGCCGGAGCCTGTAGAAGTTACAACTGCAGCATGCCTTAAAGGATAATTAATATTATTTGGCTCAGGATCCCAAATCAAAATGTCATCTGAAGCTGCTCCTCCTGTAAAATCATACTTGCTATAAAATCCCCAGTCCATCCAGTAGTTTTTTGCATAGGCTTCACCTATCGCTATCGATTTTGGCTCACCGCATATGAACCCGATGTAACTTTGCTGCGTTGAAGCAATTGCAAATCCTATACAATTCCCTTTTCCGCCTAGTTCAGTATTATGACTGTGCAAAATCCTTGCATTAGAATTGTTATTTTGATAATAACCGAGGCAATCTGTTGGATCGCATTGAGGAAATACTTCCCCAAGAAATAAGAGAAAGAATAAAGCAAAAAGCAAATTGAACAACTTTATAGAGTTCATTTTTTTACCTCTTTTTAGTTGTTGAAAAATATTTATTATTTATTTCCCGTGAATAAAGAAACTCCGGTACCCATCTGAAGCTATCATAAATGCTTCAGTTCCATCAGTCCAGATATCAATTATACTTTCTTGAAATCCTTCCTCAATTAATATTTTCTTCCAGTCAGAACCATTATAATGATAAACTATTCCAGAAAGTCCAGCAGCAAATAAATTTTTTGAACTACTGCCGCCTAAGCTTACTATCAGTGGATCATCATTTATTATAACCCAATCATTACTTTCTTTCTTAAATATTTTGCGACCTGCACTATACATCGAACCGCCGATTGCTTTTACTATAACTCCAAAATTTATGACAACTTCATACGGTGTCGAATATGAAGAATCCACTACAGACCACTGGCTACCGTTAAAATTGTACAGATAATAGAAAGCAGTGTCTATCGGTGGTACTGCATCATTTCGATATCCAGACATATAAACATTATTAGCGCCTAAACCTGCAATACTAATAAATTGAATCCCTTGAGTTGGAATAAATATTGGAAATTTATTCCATGTGCTTCCGTTATAATAGAACAAAGTGTTTCTCCCAGCAGCCCAAATATTTTTTGATGAACTACCCCATGTACATAAAAGTGCTTTACCTTCATTAATTGAATAGTTTTTCCATACCATTCCGTTATAGTTTAGAATTAAACTCCCGCCTGCTGCTCTTTCACCCACAACCCACACATTTGTAGAGGAGAAGCCATATATGCCGTCTATTGAATATACATCTATAGGCAATTCAACTGGAAACAAACTGTCTCCGTCAAAATGCCATAAGTTGCCTGGCTTATACGCATCAATGTTGTGACCTCCTATGTAAACATCATTAGGCGCACTGCCCCATATTCTGCCCAAACTTGTTTGAAAACTAATCTTCAGGGTATCAATGGTCCATTCGTAAGTCCTGGGGTCTTTCAGGGGTTTTTCCGGCGGCGGATTAGTTGGACTGCTACATTGCTGTAGAAGTACAAGTAAAACCACCGACAATAATAAAACCTTTTTCATTTTTCCTTCCTTCCACATTTCCTGTAAAAAACCTAAATAAATATTTTTGCGATGTCAACTAAAAAAATTTCATTAATAGACATATTATCTCAAATTACATTGTTAATTTTTGTGCTTCGAAAATTTCTTAACAAAAAGTAACCATTATCATTATTTCTATTTCAGAAATAAACTTTAATCGGCATTTTTACTGTTCGTTTGGAAAAATTTATGTATAATCAATTTTAAAATTCAACTATTCATCAGTCATGACCAATAAAACCGCCACCATAATTTTTTTACAGTTGTACTTGCTGTCTACGGACTCATAAACTTTTACATTCTCAAAAGAGGTTTAACTGTCATTTCCAAAAATTTTAAGTATCCTTTTCTAACTATTATGATAGTTATAATTTTATCTTTCTTAGCCGGAAAATTTTTAGAGAGAAAATACGCTTCTGTTTTCACCAATGCTTTAATCTGGATAGACTCTTTCTGGTTTGCTTTTATGTTTTATTTTTTCCTCTTTTTTTAATTATCGATTGCCTCCGCTTGTTAAACCACTTTTTCGGAATATTCCCTTCATTCATTACAAAAGACTATTATACAGCAAAAAAAATTACGGTGGCGGTCATTCTTTTTGTTGTTTCTATTCTGGTATTAGCAGGCTTTATAAATACGAAAAAAATAACGGTCAAAAATCTTTCATTAACTGTAAATAAAAAGGCGGGCGCACTGAAGAAGTTAAACATTGCTGTTGTTTTGGATATTCATCTTGGAACGATAATTGGTCCTGCTATGCTCTCAAAAATTGTAAACATCAAAATAAATTTTATGAATTAGCCTGTATAGAACAGAGCGTAACATATATTGGCTATTCGCGAATTAGCGGCTTTGGACAGCAAATATTTTCCTACTTCTTCAAGTAAAATCTCTTAATTGCTTCTAAAAAAAATTTACTCCTGCCAAACAATAAAGAGACTGCTATTACAGCAATCTGAAACAAAATTAAAAACAGAATCAAATACAGAACCGCAAATAAAAAAGTCCATGTTTTAAGCCCAAGCGCTTGAAGCAAAACTCCGGAAAAGAATGAGCCGGCTGTACTGCCAAATATTAAAATAAGAATATCGAATATTGTACTGGTTTTCTCTGTCATATTTCTCTCATTATCTCAATAACACCATTTTTTTTGTTGATACAAAATTGCCAGCAGTCAGCCTGTAAAAATAGACTCCGCTTGCAAGTTTTGAGGCATCAAATTTTACTTCGTAATTTCCCGGGGATTTTTCTTCATTCACCAAAGTGGCGACTTCTCTGCCGAGCACATCGTACACTTTCAATGTAACATTCTGTAAAGTCTCCTCTTTGGTGAGGTTTGGAGGGGCTATTGAATATTTTATTGTAGTAGTTGGATTAAACGGATTCGGGTAATTTTGTTCCAAACTAAATTCCGCCGGGAGTTTTTCTTTTTCAGCATCAACTGCAGTAATAATACCGGCAAATTTCTGCCGAGCATTTTGAACCGACGTTCTCAGTTCATCAACAGAGGCGCTGGCAGCAAGGCAAAATCCGACATCTTTATAGCCGCCGGCAGGAATAGAATAAGGGCCGCCGGAAACTACCAAAGAAATATCACCAACCCCTGCATTTGAATTTGCAAGTCCGCTTGTCATAGTTGTCCATTTTTCACTATCGGAAAAACCATCACTCAGAACCACGCCGCTCGATGCCGCATTATCAACTGCATAAGCTCCGTAATTATCATCAGAAATTAATGCGGCTCCGTAATAAATGTTTGTTGTGCCTGCTGTGTTATAAGCATACGAAAAGTTGCCGGCTGAATCGTAAGCTGCAGTATTATGGTCATAATCTGATTCGGGAATGTCCCAGTCAAGATATAAACCGGCATAGAGATTGGTTACTGCTGTGTCAGTTTTATTAAAAAGCTGCGTCCTGATAATTATAAAATTATCGTAGCCAGCTTGAGTAAATTCGTAAGTCTTAAATTGTGTCTCAATGCCAAGCGAATTAACCGTATCACCGGAATCATTAAAGACAGATTTTCCATCCTGCGCCGAAATAATTCCCGGCGAACTCATCTCTATGCTTTGCAGCGTTACAAAATCATGACTCTGGTCATCCAATTTCCGCGCGGCATCCATTACCTTTTGAGGAGAATTTCCATACATAAAAGCTCCCTCGAACAATACGCTCTCATTATCATTATACTTAAATCCAATTCCCTGAAGATTATTGGGAAAATCATTATATCCGATAACGCCTTTACTGGTAATGGTTGTTGCTATTTTATTTGCGTTTTGGGTTCTGTACGGAGGATTAATATTAAATGTTATCCATTGAAAATCATCATATCCGTTATCGCCGGAATACTTAATAAGTAAATTTACTATGTGATCCTGTGCGGCGTTATCTGTTATTCTAACTCTGAAAAGATTCGAATAATTGTTGACGCTGTCCAGCATTCCGACGCTGCCGCCATTGAATTGTGCGTTTTCCAAAATAATATTTGGGTCACTTTGCTGAAGCACCGCTGTAAAATTTGTGATGGGATTTAAGTAATTAACAAAATTTACTCCTATGGTAACTGATTCGCCGGATTCAAAAAGACCATCGCCGTTTCCAATTTCATGCAATTCAACTCTGTTTGCTCTTACTGAAATTGAGTTTGTATTTGAAACTGCTTTATATGCATTAATTCTTCCTCTGCCGAGCATATATTCATATCCGGGATTAGAGGCGTCAATATTATCGCAGTTTACACGAATTTGTTCTGCAATCTGCAGCGGTGTGCAATTTGAAAACACGGGAACCGAAGCAACCAAAGCCGCCAAACCTGCAGCATGCGGACTCGACATTGACGAGCCGCTGTACCACGGGTTATAATACGGGTTTGAAGTTGAATATGTAGGAAACGTTGACATTATTAAATCTCCAGGTGCAAAGACATCTACCTGTGTTCCGTAGTTTGCAGCAATGCTCTTCTTGTCGGAAGTTGTTTGAAGCCAGCCAACAGAAAGTACACCGTTGTAATCGGCAGGATAAAACGGCTCGTTTTTATTGTCGTTTCCCTGAGCAGCAACGACCAGCATTCCTTTCGACACTGCATAATCGATAACTTCCTGCTCCGCTCTTGAATAGCTATATCCCCCCCAGCTGCAATTGGCTATTTTGCAGCCCATATCTGCAGCATATTTAATTCCATCAAAACCGTAATAAACATACGGCGAACCGTGGGAATCTCTATAATCACTCCTTGTAACCTTCACCGGAAATATCCTGCAATTGTAGCTTATTGAAGCTATTCCAATTCCATTATTTGTAACAGCACCAGCAATTCCAGCAACGTGTGTTCCATGGTATGGGTTTCGGGAATCTTTATCTTCATTGGGATCGTTATCCGGCGTTCCATTCAACCCGCCAAAATCCCAGCCTATTGAATCTCCGGGAAAATCAGTATCGGTTTGCCAATGCGGGTTACGCCATATATTTGGATTTAAGTCGGGATGTTTCCAATCAACTCCTGTATCAATAATTGCAATAACAACATTTGAATCCCCGGTTACCACATTCCACGCATCTGCGGCTTTTATTCTGTCAAGGTTGGTCTGTGTTCCCTGCAGGTATAAAGAATCGTTTGGAACTGCAGTAAGGCGGTAGACGTAGCGTGGTTCTGCCCATTCTATTTCTTTTAATTTTTTTAGTTTCTTAATCACGTTTTCGGGGTTTTCGTAACTATTTATTTTTAGAGATGCTATTCGTGAAAGGCTCTCTTCGCCTTTCCTTAAAATTCCGGCTTTAAATTCGAATCGTGTGCCAACTTTGGCAGCGCCGGCGCGCCGCAGCTTGTTCAGCAATTTCGGTGGAAGGATATAACTGTTACCCCCGGCAACAGGGTAACTATCTTTAAACTTTACAACCACCTTGTCGGACAAATAATATTTATTGCCTTTTTGAATTACTTTGCTCTGTCCAAATATTATGCCTGCAATCAATAACGCCGGCAAAATCAGTTTCCAGTAACTCATAATTGTTTCCTGTTGTTAAAAATTATTCTAGATCATAAGTATTGTTTGACTTATCCGAATCAGGAATTAAATCGCTTCCCAGTTCAATTTTTTTGATTTTCCCTTTTGCAGGGATATTAATTGTTATCTCATCATTGTTATCTTTCCAAACTTCTGCCGTGTTGTAAATGGAATCTTCTTTTCCATCTTCATAGATTAGTTTTAAATTAACCGGAAGCGGCAGTCCGCCAATATTTTCAATAACAACTTTATAAACACTCTTATCGGCTTCTACATTTTTAATTGCCAGATCGGCATAATCTTTTTCAAAGAACCACGGTTTCCAGAACCAGTTAAGGTTCTTCCCGGAAGCATTGTCGAATGTATTAAAAAAATCGTAAGGTATGGGATGTTTACCGTTCCATCTCTTAATATACTCGTGAAGAGTTTCGGCAAAAACATCTTTTCCTAGAATATCCCGAAGCATAGTATAAGCAAACGCTGCATGGGGATATGCCATTAGGGTGTATCCGCTGCCACCCGTTGCTTCATAGGAAAGAATCATTGGCGGAATCATTGCTTCAGTTGGTAATGCGACAGAAAGAGTATGTACTGTGCCCGGAAACTCGTCTTCATCTGGTGCCTCTTTTTTTACAACACCGTAAGTAAAATATGTTGCCCAGCCTTCATCCATCCATGCATATTTCCTTTCGTTGATACCCATATAAAAAGGGAAATAAGTATGAGCAATTTCATGTGCTGTAACACCTAATTGTCCGCCCCTGGTTCTATATTGACCGTTGTTACACATCATCGGAGTTTCCATTCCGCCGCCGCGGTTTCGTTCTCCGTTAAACACAGTTATTTTAGGATAAGGAAAAGGTACGCCGGGTTGTTCTTTAGAAAAATATTCAACCGATTGACGAGCAAATGATGCCACCTCATTCCAAAAGGCGGCTCCTTCGGGATAAACTGCATCAGTAAACACTCTTCTTCCGGTACTGTTATCCACAACTACACTTACGCCATCCCATAAATATTGCCCCGTTGCACAAAATGAAAAGTCGGGTACATGCTCGGCTGAGTATTTCCATGTATTTTTTTGTCTATTTTTTACTGCGGTGTTGTTCTTCAAATCTTCGGAAGTAATAATATGAATCACTGTGTCTGACGCAAACGCACTTTTGTATCTGTTATAAACTTCGGAATCTAAAACCTCCTGTGCATTTTTTAATTCGCCGGTTGCTCTTACCAAAAAGTTACCTGGTACTGTTATTTCGACGTTGTAGTTGTTAAAGTCGTTGTAAAATTCTGTCGTGCCGGTAAATTCCTGTCTATCCCAGCCATCGATATCGTCGTAAACGGCAATTTGCGGATACCAGTAAGCAACGTAAAATGTTGAATCGTTATATGCACCCATTCTATTTCTGGAATATTTTGGAATTACAAAACTCCATTCTGTTTCCACTTTAGCAATAGAGTTTGGTGGTATAGGTTTTACAAGCTTTCTTATAAAATAATTTGTTGATACACTTCTAAAACCAAACCGACCTAAACTACGTTCGTTAAGACTGTATCCATTTCCATCGATGATAAGAGTATCAATATTAACACCGTTAGTTAAATCTCTTTTATCAACGGGGAATTCGTGTGCGCCTCCTTCTTTAAAAATATTTTGATACAATCGGAACATAAATGTTTTTAGTGTGTCCGGACTATTGTTGTGAAAAGTTATCCACTCACGACCTTTAATCGTTCTTGTCTCGGGAAAAAGTTCTGCTTTTATAGTATAGTCTGAAGAATTTATCCAATAATTTTTACCTGGTTTTCCATCGAGAGCTCGCGTGCCGTTTTTATAAGCCGCTTTAATACTTTCCGGGACAAACAATCTTGGCAGCTGCTGTGCAAATGAATTGTCAAATGATACTATAAAAAAGGTGACGGAAAAAAATGATAAGAGAATTTGTTTTTTCATAATGTTTTTCCTTTGAAGTAAACAGCTAAAATTCTTTTTTGTTATTTGAAATATCTACGTCGGGAACCCGCGGATCTCCCAATTCCACTTCTTTAATTTTTTTATTGTTTTTAACTGCAATTATGGCTTTTTCGTTTCCGTTTTTCCAGACGGCTGCTGTTTGTTTAATTGTCTCCTTCGTCCCGTCTTTGTATGTAACATTTAAATAAACCGGCAGGGGAAGTTTTCCTATATTCTCAACTTCAATAAAATTTTTACCCGATGAATTAGTGATTTTTCCAACGGCAAGATCCGGATATGCCCAGTCATAGAACCACGCCTTCCAATACCAGTTTAAGTTTTGTTTTGTGACATCGTTAAATGTATAAAAGAAATCAAATGGGGTCGGATGCTTTTCTCTCCATCTGTTCATGTATTCATGCAAAGCTTTTTTCATTAAAGAGTCGCCCAACATATCTCTCAAAAAATCGTATGCACACCCAGGTCTTCTGTAAGATGCGGTTCTATAGGAAGCCCCCGTTAAAATATAAGAAGGCACCATCAACGGTACTTCTCCTTCTGTGCCGCCGTATTTAGAATAAGATTCGGCATTTCTTGCTCTTGGTTTGTAGCCCGGAGAAAGTTTTTCCTGAATATCGTATGGCAGCGCTGTTGCCCAGCCTTCGTCCATCCATGCGTACGCTCTTTCATTTATTCCCATCATAAAAGGAAAATAAGTATGAGATATTTCGTGCGATGTAACGTGAACCGTGCCCCACCTCTCCTGAGACGAGCCGTCATTGACCATCATGGGATATTCCATTCCACCCGAGCCGTTAAAAATAGTTTCTTTTGGATATGGAAAAGGGTAACCTGGAAAATCATGTGAAAGCATTGCTACTGAATTTCTTGCTATTTCCGCAACTTCGTAAAAGTCTTTGGATTCTTTTTTATAAGCAGCATCAACGAATGTCTTTCTTCCTGTTGAGCTGTCTACAACAACGGTTGAACCATCCCACAGATAATGATTACTTGTTCCAAAGGCAAAATCACTTATATTTTCGGCTTTGTATTTCCAAGTATTTTTAGGATTATCTGCCGTTAGCGCGCCTCTCTTCAAATCCTCATCGGTAACTATTCTCACAACCTTATCGGATTTCCACGCTTCTTTAACTTTCTCCAAAGTTCTTCCAGAATAAACTTCTTCAGGATTTTGAAGCAGTCCGGTTGCCCATACTAAAAATCCTTTAGGAAGTGTAATCTCAACATCGTAATTCGAAAAGTCATTATAGAATTCCTGACTCCCTGTGTAATTCAGCATATCCCATCCGGATATATCATCATAAACTGCCATTTGAGGGTACCAATAGGCAACTAAAAACGATGTGCTGTCGTAAGCACCGGTGCGAATAGGAGCTTCTTCCGAAATTATGTAATTCCATTTAAATCCCAAGCTGACTTTTGATTTAGGAGGAATCGGAGAATTCAGTTTAAATATCAGGTTTGTTCCCTGCCTAACAGGGGATTCCTCGCTGCCTTTCAACGTTATCTCTTTTCCGTTAAGCGTGACCTGCTTAATATTAGTGCCTTCGGTTACAGCTTGCGGGGGAATTTCAAAGTCGCGGATATTTCCTTTTCTGTAAATATCCGGATAAAGACGAACAACGAGTTGTTTCAAGGTGTCGGGACTATTATTATGGTAAGTAATAGTTTCTTCACCGGAAAGTTCTCTTGTAGAAGGATTTATTTCTACTCTAATTTTATAGTCGGATGAATTCTGCCAATAATTAACGCCGGCTTTCCCGTCCATAGAACGTGTTCCTTTTTTATAAGCACGTTGATATTCGATCGGCGTGTATAGCTGATTTTGTGTTTGAGAGCTGATAGAAAAGACACAAGAAAAAAAGATGACAAGAAAAAATGGGAGAATTTTGTTCATTTCATTACCTCCAATTATTTATAAAGATAAAGAACGCTTTAAAATATTCTTTTATTGAAATAATAACTTGGGCAAAATTTACCCGCTGTGTTAAAACAGCTAATTATTTACTTTTCAATACTCCGCCGGATTGGTTAAGCGTTTTTCTCATTAAAGAATATATCTGCTCATCTTTTACAACAATTATCCCCTCTTCAAGTTCAGCAATTGCATTTTCCATAGCTTCGATTGTGGTGTTTCTCATGCGGCTGTAAACGTATCCGTTTTTCTCCTTTGAAAAGCTTTGCCCTTGCTCAACGCTTGTAAATCTAAACGTGGATGTTTGATAAATCGGCGGGATTGCCGGTTCGTATTCATATTCCCAAATGCTGGAATGAACACATTTTGAATCAAAACGGAAGTTTTTGTTCTTAGGCATATCTATTCATGTTGTTGAGAAAGGCTCTCTATATCTGCAAGGTCTTTTAATCGCCCCGATGCTTTCTTGTTCTTGATAAAATCCTCTTTACCGATGTAATAAACTTTTATTCCGTCAAGTTTGACAGTATTTTTGTTTTGATATGCCTCATCAAATTCCACCCCGCTGATACTCATGATTATATCTATTCTAACCGGCGGCACCCCCAATTGAATAATATTGTTTTTATCTAAAAAATCCGTCTCTTTGTATCCGAGAGACGCAAACCCAAAACCATTCAATGTTTTTACCATTTTTTTCGCATTTTCCTCATCTGCACGAATCCAAACATCCAGATCTCCGGTGCTTCGCGGATAGCCAAAAAATCCAAGGGCAAAAGCGCCAATTATTAAATAATCAACGCTGTTCTCGTCTAATAATTTTAACAACTCTTTGAAGTCTTGGTGCAGAACCATCTTCTGTCTCATAAAATTGTTGACGAAGGAATTCTATCGCCGAGATTCTTTCTTCCGGCGTTTTAGAGAGCCAGTATTCAAGGTCGTAATTACGTTTGTCTTTGAGCGATATTTTTCTAATTACTTTTTCCATTATTTGCCGGGAACATTAACTTTCACCGTTGCCGTTTGCCTCGTCGGGAATTACCCGTGCGATGTCCGCTATTTCATCGCCTTCACCAAGCCTAATTAATCTTACGCCTTGAGTATTTCTTCCCATCACTCTAATTTCAGAAACTGATTGTCTTATTACGATACCTTTAACGGTAATAATAACAAGTTCATCGTTGTCGTTTACTTCCATCATGGCAATAAGTTTTCCATTCCTTTCGGATGTTTTAATAGTAATAACACCTTTGCCGCCGCGGCGGGTTAATCTGTAGTCTTCTATTTCGGATCTTTTCCCGAATCCTTTTTCAGTTACTACCATGAGAGTGTTCGCATTTCGGACGACAATCATTCCAATTACAATATCATCTTTGCCAAGTTTAATACCCCGCACTCCGGTAGCAGTTCTTCCCATTTGCCTTACATCTTTTTCATTAAAGCGTATTGCCATACCGTTTTTAGTACCGATGATAATATCGTTGTTTCCGTCGCTTAGTTTGACTTCTATCAATCTATCTCCGGCGGCAAGATTGATTGCGTTAATTCCCCCGCGTCTAATATTCGAATAGGCGGAAAGGACTGTTTTTTTAATCGTACCTCTTGCAGTTGCCATCACTACAAATTTATCATCGCTGAATTCTTTAGCAGTAACAAATGCCGTAATATTCTCTTCTTTATCCTTTTGAATAAGATTCAATATCGATCTGCCTTTTGCAGCTCTTCCTCCTTCGGGAATTTCGTGAACTTTAAGCCAGTAACATTTTCCGCGGTCTGTAAAAAACATAATGTAATGATGAGTGGATGCTACAAACATGTGTTCGATAAAATCTTCTTCTTTAGTGCCTGCGCCGGTAACACCTTTTCCACCTCTTCCCTGACGTCTATAGCCGCTTACCGGAAATCTTTTAATAAAGCCCTGATGAGAAATCGTAACAACCACATCTTCTTCTGCAATAATATCTTCAAGAGCAAATTCTTTAAAGTCATGAATGATTTCGGTTTTTCGCTCGTCGGAGTATTTTTCTTTTAATGCTAAAAGTTCTTCCTTTATGATTTGCTTCCTTTTCTTTTCGTTATTAAGTATTCCTTTCAGTCTTTCGATAAGCTTTATTGTTTCCTTGTATTCATCTTCTATTTTTTTGCGTTCAAGTCCCGTTAAACGCTGTAATCTCATATCCAGAATCGCTTTAGCTTGAATCTCGGTCAGCTTGAACTTTCTCATCAAGTTATTTTTGGCAGTTTCAACATCTTTAGATTTTTTGATGGTTTCTATAACTGCGTCGATATTGTCGAGAGCAATAATGTACCCTTCGAGAATATGTGCTCTGCGCTCGGCTGCGTCGAGATCAAACTTCGTTCTTCTAATCAGCACATCCATCCGGTGGTCGAGAAAATGCTCCATCACCTGCTGAAGTGTAAGAACCTTCGGAACTCCATTGACGAGAGCAAGCATTATTACACCGAAAGTTACCTGCATTTGGGTATGTTTAAAAAGCTGATTCAAAGTTACAGCAGGCTGTCCATCGCGTTTCATTTCTACTACGATGCGCAAGCCGTCTCTATCCGATTCGTCTCTTATATTAGAAATACCATCAACTTTACCCTCGCGCACAAGCTCGGCAATTTTTTCTATCAGCGAGGCTTTATTTACCTGGTAGGGAATTTCCGTAATGATAATATTCTCCCTATCGTTTTTCAGGGTCTCGATATTCGCTTTAGCACGCAGCACTATTCTGCCGCGTCCAGTTAAATATGCTTCTTTTACTCCATCGTACCCGTAAATAATTCCGCCGGTCGGGAAGTCCGGTGCTTTGACATACTTCATTAAGTCTTCCGACTTTAATTTGGGATTGTCAAGCATAGCTACAAGTCCGTCAACGATTTCCCCAAGATTATGCGGCGGAATGTTTGTTGCCATTCCGACAGCAATCCCGCTTGCGCCGTTTACAAGGAGATTGGGTAAATAGGATGGAAGTACTGTCGGTTCCTGTAATGATTCATCGAAGTTGGGAGTAAACTCAACTGTGTTTTTATCAAGGTCACGAAGCATTTCGTCGGCAATGCGTGCAAGTCGTGCTTCAGTATAACGCATTGCTGCGGGAGAATCGCCGTCTATTGAGCCGAAGTTTCCCTGTCCGTCTATTAAAGGATATCGCAGAGAGAATTCCTGAACCATACGAACCATTGTATCATAAACTGCAGTATCTCCGTGAGGGTGGTATTTACCGAGAACTTCGCCGACAATTCTTGCTGATTTTTTGTAAGGTTTATTGTATGCTAGTCCCAGTTCATGCATACCAAAAAGAACTCTTCGGTGAACCGGTTTAAGTCCGTCTCTTACATCCGGCAGCGCACGTGCCACAATTACACTCATTGCATAATCTATGTAAGAGGACTTCATTTCTTCTTCTAATGAAACGGGTACTATTTTTTCAAATATTGTAGTCATGTGTCAAAAGTGTTTTATTATTCATAATCTTTATGTTTACTTGGCTTGTAATTTCTGCTTAATTTAAAAGTTGTTATGCTATTTTATATCGTTCATAATACTTCTTCCTTATAACAATATTGCTGCCAGCCCGAAATAAAACAGTATCGTACAAATATCAGTCATTGCTAGTGTAATCGGTCCAGCAGAAATTTTGGGATCTAATCCGGTTTTATGAAGAATCGCAGGAATACTTAATCCCCAAATAGCTGCTTGAAGTTCCACCAGTAGAATGCTTGCACCAATGACTGTACCGGCAACTACTGCTCCTTTCCATAGAAATATTATTAACGCGACTAAAATCCCGCAGCTAAAGCCAAGCAAAAAAGATGTCTGCAGTTCGCGGGTTAAATATTTCAGGTACCAGCTTAAAGACGGAGCTGTGGTGTGGAGCAGTTGTACAGTAAGCGTCATGCTTTGTATTCCCACGCTTTCGCCGAGTCCAAGTACCAATGTTAAAAAGAACGCAATCACCAAACTTTCGGCTATAGTCGCTTCAAAAAAGCCGGCAAGCACTGCGCAGACCGTGCCGCTTGCAATCGTTGCCAAAAGCCACGGAAGGCGGATTTTCCATGCTTTAACTGGAGATGCATTTTTTACTTCGTTTACATTAAAACCTATCGTTTCAAATACATCTTTTATCTCCTGCCGCTCATCTATATCTGGCTCGAGATTTAAGAATTCTTCGGTAAAAAGATTAACATCGACTATTCCTATAAGTTTCTTTTCTTCATCAACAACTGGAAAAGCTAAAAATTTATAAGTAACAAAGAACTCACACGCATCATAAACCGTTGCGCCTGACGTAAGAGAAGCTACCCGGCTGACCATTATTTCTTCAATTTTTTTATCAGGCTGAGCAGTTAAAATTCTACGTGTAGGCAGCACACCAACCAGCCGGTTCTCGTCGTCCACCACATAAAAATAAACTATTCTTTCGCCGGCACCTTCTTTTCTTATTTTATGCAAAGCATCGTCTACCGTAAGATTTTTGTTAAGAGCGGTAAAATCTTTCCGGGTAAAATCCGTTATCGGCTGCTGGTATGTATGCTTTCTGTCCATTTATACTGATCGAAGCGAAGTATCAGCTACTAATCACACATCCAGATTAGCATACTTAGCATGCTTTTCGATAAATTCTCTTCTGGGTTCAACGGCATCACCCATCAAAGTTTCGAAAATTTTATCCGCTGCGGCTGCACTCTCAAGATTTACCTGAAGAACTGTGCGCGTTTCAGGATTCATCGTAGTAGACCAGAGTTGTTCGGGATTCATCTCGCCGAGTCCTTTGTACCTTGATATATTTATTCCTTTCGTATTTCCCTCCGGAGTTTCAGCGCCTTCTTCCACTACCACTGTCTCTTCGTCAAAATCTTTTTCTTTTCCCTTCGATTCTGCCTTTAATCTCTTTAATATTTTATCCCTTTCGGCGTCGTCAAAAGCATATAATTCTTCTTTACCCTTTTTAATTTTGTAAAGCGGCGGCTGTGCAATATAAACCTTCCCCGAAGCTATCAATTCTTTCATATGTCGGTACAAAAAAGTAAGAAGCAGCGTTCTGATATGACTTCCGTCAACGTCGGCATCGGTCATTAAAATAATTTTTCCGTAACGTGATTTCGCAGGGTCAAAATCTTCGCCTATGCCGGCGCCGATTGCCGATATTATTGCTTGAATTTCCGCGTTCTCAAGAATCTTATTGATCTTTGCTTTTTCGACATTTAATATTTTTCCTTTAATCGGCAGGATTGCCTGGAATCGTCTGTCTCTCCCCTGCTTTGCAGAACCGCCTGCAGAATCTCCTTCCACAATATAAATTTCACAGTGTTCAGGGTCATTAATAGAGCAATCAGCCAATTTTCCCGGTAGGTTAAGCGAATCAAGGGCATTTTTTCTTCTTATCAGATCGCGTGCTTTTCGTGCTGCCTCGCGTGCTTCAGCAGCTCTTAAACATTTTTCAATTATTTTTTTGGCTACCGACGCATTTTCTTCCAAAAACTCCGCTAATTTTTCCCCAACAATTGTCTCAACTATGGATTTAACTTCGCTGTTGCCGAGCTTAGTTTTGGTTTGTCCTTCGAACTGCGGTTCCATAACTTTGACCGAGATAACTGCTGTTAAACCTTCCTTAAAGTCATCACCAGTTAATGTTATTTTACTGTTGTCTTTTATAAGTCCGTTTTTATTTGCATAATTATTGAATGTCCTGGTCAGTGCTGTTCTAAAACCGACAAGATGTGTTCCGCCTTCAACAGTATTTATGTTATTCACATATGTATGAATATTTTCAGAATATGAATCGCTGTATTCAAAAGCAATTTCCACAGGAGTATTTTCTTTTTCTCCTTCAATATAAATAGGCTTGTGCAAAGGTGTTCTTTGTTCATCAAGATATTTCACAAAGTCGATTAAACCGCCTTTGAATTTATAGGTTTCTTCCTGCTTCTCTATTTCGTCTTTTAACACCATTGTTATATCTTTATTCAAATAAGCAAGCTCGCGCATTCGTTCTGCAACAGTATCAAAATTAAATTTCGTTGTTTTGAAAATTTCTTTATCCGGCATGAACGTTATTTTTGTTCCGGTATAGTCGCCTTTATAGCTGCCTACTGCTTTAACCGGGGAGACAGGAATTCCTTTCTTATACGCCTGAAAATAAATTTTCCCATCCCTTCTTACTTCTACCTTCATCCATTCGGACAGAGCGTTAACTACGGAAACACCGACACCGTGAAGCCCGCCAGAGACTTTATACGAGCTTTTATCAAACTTACCTCCTGCATGAAGAACAGTCATAACTACTTCGAGAGCCGATCTTTTTTCTTCCGGGTGAATATCGACAGGAATGCCGCGCCCTCGGTCTTCAACCGTAGCGCTTCCATCCTTGTTCAGCGTTACAATAACACGATCGTTATAACCGGCAAGTGCTTCATCTATACTGTTGTCTACCACTTCGTTTATTAAATGATGCAGACCGCGTGATCCGACATCACCGACATACATTGCGGGTCTTTTTCTTACTGCTTCAAGTCCTTTAAGTACATTTATGTTTTTTGCTGTGTAACTGTTTTGTTGTGTCTGATTATTTTCTTTTTTCTTTGCTGCCATAGATTCTCTCTTTTATAAAAACCGCACAGAATTTATTATTTTCTCCTTATAGTGATTATTTATTTTTTCTATTAATAACCTTTTTTGAAAATTCAATTCACTTTTCCAAACAGAGTTTTCCACTTTCAGGTACAAAACACCTTTGACTACTTTAACAGCCTTCGCAATGGTTTTGATTTCAGGAAATATTTTCTGAAAATCTTCCACCACTGAGTAGTTTTTAACAGTAATCCTTATATTTTCAAAATCTTTTTCCTTGTCTATTATTTCCGATATGCTTTTAAATTTATTAAGCATACGAGGCCTTGCCCTGTTCTATTATTATAACTAGACGATTTTCTTTTTTATTGAGATCATCGAGTTTGGTCAAGTCTGTCATAGTAATAAAAGTCTGCCCCACTTTCGGCAGATACTCGCTTATTTTGCTTGCCCTATAAATATCTAGTTCGCCAAATATGTCGTCCATCAAAAATATCGGTGTTTTCCCAAGCTTTTCCTTTAAATAGAAGAATTCACCAAACCTCAACGATACCTGAAACGTTTTGTGCTGTCCTTGTGATCCAAACCTTCTCAATTCCAGTCCGTTTATTTTAAATATGAATTCATCTCTATGAGGACCAACCAGATTTACTGCTCTTCTTATTTCGTTATCTCTCTCGTTTAACAGAGCACTTTTAAAATTTTCTTCTATTGTTTGTGTTTCAGTATTAACAGATGATTCATATAAAATTTCGGGTTCTTCCTTATCTGTCATAATCCGGTTGTACGCTTCTTTTATGTATATATTAAACTCGTTCACGAAATTTTTTCTGTGTTTTATAATCTCTGTACCCGCATTAACTAACGATTCAGACCACGCATTAAGCTGTTCGAGCAGCCTGTTATTTCCTGTTTCCCTTATCTGTAAAAGCAAATTAGTTCTCTGCTTCAGTGTTTTGTTATAATCGATTAAAAGTCTTAAGTATGTCTGACTTGCCTGCGAGATAACCGTGTCAACAAATTTTCTTCTATCAGAAGGACCACCGAGTGTAATAGCATGGTCAGACTGAATTAGAACAACTATGGGAAACCTGCCGATAACCGATGCAGAGCTGTTAACTGCCTTTTCATTTAGATAGTAGAATTTTTTGTTTCGAGATAGATCAAAAACTATTTTTGTGTGGTCTTTGGAAAGTTCGTTAAAGTCTCCTGAAGCTTCAAACATTTCTTGACCAAAACTTACTACGTCTGAGTCGGCTGCTGCATTTATATTTTTAGTAGTGCACAAATAATAAATAGCCTCTAAAATGGTGGTCTTTCCCTGCCCATTCCCGCCTATTATATAGTTAATCCCATCAGAAAAATTTATTGTCGTTTTCCTATGAAGCCTAAAATTTGTTAAATCAATTTGTCTAAGAACCATTTTAACTATTTAAACGAACCGGCATCAAAAGCATCATTAATTCTTGGTTTTCTTTTTTTTCTACCGGTTCAATGATTACTGCTTTAGTTGGCGAATGCAGTTTAAATGTAATCTCTTCCTCCGTACCCAGATGAGATAAGATGTCGTTCACGTATGTGGAATTGAACCCTATTTCCAAATCATCTCCGTTGTATTGACACGCAACATGCTCTTCACCAGATGCACCAAGGTCTATGTCCTCTGCAGATATATCCAGTCTATCTTTTGTAATTGCAAACTTTACCCTTCTTGTTGTATTTGAAGTAGAAAACAACATCATTCTTCTTATAGAATCGTGAAGTTCTTTCGTTTTTATTTTCATCAAAAACTCGTTTTCCAATGGAATTACGCTCATATAATCCGGATACTTCTGCCCTATCAACCGTGTTGTAAGTTCAATATCACTTAACTTAAACGCTGCATATGTTTTAGTAAAATAAATTTTAACATCTTTCTCATCCAGTATCCTTTCTAAAACAGTAACCGCTCTTTCCGGGACTACATATTGCTGTTCTACACCTATTGATATCTGTTTTTCAAGAAGGTTTACCAGTCTGTGTCCGTCTGTAGCAACAAATCTTAAGCCTTCGTCACTAAATTCAAAAAGCGTTCCCATCATAGCCGGTCTAATTTCTTCTTTACTCATAGCAAAAGATGTTAAATTGAATGCTTTCAACAATTCCTCTCCGCTTATTATCATCTCATTTATTTCTTTTGCTCCTTTATCTCCTATCACTGTGGGAATTTCCGGAAATTCATCAGGTTCAATATAACTAAGAGTGTATTTCCCCATTTCTGTTGATAAGTTCATCTTCCCGTTTGCAAGGATATTGAAATGTATAGTTGTTTCTTTAAGAGATTTCACAACTTCGTGAAGTAATCTTGCTGGAACTACTATTTTTATATTTTCTTCTGCTACAATATTTAAGGAGGATTTGAGAGAAATTTCAAGATCTGTTGCATAAATAGTTAGCAGACCGTCAGTAACTTCGAATAAAAAATTCTCTAGTATAGGCATAGGGGTTCTCGAAGGAACAGCCGGTATAATCTTAGACAGGAGTTTTTCTAATTCTTTACTGTTTACCTTGAATTCCATAAAATCTCTCCTTAATGAATTTAAAATTATTAAAAAAACACCTCAGTTACAATTTAAAGATCATCATTAATAGTAGTTTTACACAGCTATTATTATAAAGAAAAAATAAATAAATAATATCAATAATATAATAAAGAAGTGAATATGTTTATAATTTATTTCTGGTTTAATTATAATGCAGAAAGAGGTTTTTTTAAGCAGAAGAAATGTTAATAATTTCTTGATAATAATTTTCTTATTAACAACAGGTAGTTTGAAAAAAGAAATTTACAAATTATCCAATCGTTCTTAACAAGTATTACACAAATAATGAACACAAGGTTAGGTAGCGCTTAATTCTATTTTATTTTTAATCTTATTTACTTTTTCTTTTAGCATAGGATCTTCTTCTATCATTTTATCAATATTACTACATGCATGTATTACGGTAGAATGATCTCTGCCTCCGAAATGTAAACCAATAGTTTTAAGAGAGGATTTTGTTAGCTGTTTAGAAAGGTACATTGCTATCTGGCGTGCAAGAACTACTTCTTTTCTTCTGTTCTTTTCTCTTACTTTGTTTTCATCGACAGAGAAAAACTCGCAAACGATTTTAGTAATGAAATCTATCGATACCTCAATATGTTTGGTCGTAGATATTTCTTTAACTGTTTTTCTTACAAGTTCAAAATCAATTTGTTTTGAGCTGAGAGAAGCATTAGCAAGCAGTTTAATTAAACAACCCTCAAGCTCTCTTATGTTGGTGGTTATATTTTGTGCTATGTACTCAAAAATTTCATTTGGAAGGATAATACCGTACGACTCGCTTTTATTTTTGAGAATTGCAACTCTGGTTTCAAAGTCTGGCGGCTGAATATCGGTAGTAAGTCCCCATTGAAAACGAGAAATTAATCTTTCGTTCAAACCCTTTAAATCTTTCGGAGGTTTATCACTTGATAAAATAATTTGCTTGCCGGCTTGGTGAAGCGAGTTGAATATATTATAAAATAAATCCTGCGTTTTCTCTTTCCCCATTAAGAATTGAATATCGTCTATAATAAGAACGTCCATGCTTTTGTAGAAACTAGCAAACTCGTTAGCAGTGTTATTTTGGATTGCTTCTACGAACTCAACAGTGAAAACGTCGGAGGAAACATAAACTACCCTTTTCGTACGGTGTTTATCTAAAATTTTATTACCGATAGCATGAATTAAATGTGTTTTGCCTAATCCAACGCCGCCGTAAATAAACAGCGGATTGAATGAAGTTTCCCCAGGATTTTCTGCTACGGCAATAGCAGCAGCACGTGCAAGCTGATTTCCTTCACCTTTTATGAAATTATCAAATAGGTAACGCGGATTTAAATAAGCTACAAACGCATTTTGTGATTTTGAATTTTCCGTGTTAGGGGCATTAGAAATGATTTTTTCCGACAGTTCGGGCACTGCGGATTCTTTATCTTCTAAAACAATGTAAACAAGTTTCCCTTCAGGTCCCAATACTTGATGCAAAGTTTTGTTAATCAGTGTATTGTGGTGACCTTCTATCCACTCAATAAAAAAATTATTAGGTACATGAATTTTTAAAGTTGAGCCGTCTATCTCATAGGGTTTTATTGGTAAAAACCAGGTGTTATAAGTGATAAAGGGTACATTTTCTTTAATTATGCTTAAAAATTCTTTCCAAATAATATTTGGGTCTTTGTTAGTAGCAAGTCTTACTGCCAGTTCATTCATATTAGTTATCCACAAAAGGAAAAATACAAAAACTGTGAAATTATAGACGTTTTACAGCCGCGTAAAACACACCACAAAATTTATCAACAAATTATTAACATTAATTAGCGTGCGGCAACACGCATAAAATAAAAGAGTTATAAAAGTGCACGGTTAAAAATGAACAGATTTTAGCTCCTGTCACAAAAGCAAACTGGGTTACGGTTACGTGTGAAACGTTTCACAAAAAACGATTATCCACAAGTTGTCAACACGTTTTTTGTAACTCAATTACGGTGCAAAATATCATTTAGAATTATCTTGTGCAAATTAATTCTTACAAAAAAATTAAAAACAATTTTTCCGATAAAGCAAAGAATAAACAAAGAATAATTTTTATTGAATTTTCTCTTTCATATTTTTGATTCCACTATAAAAATTTGATGAACATGAAAATGAAAAACATTTTAATAGTTTTTACAGGCGGTACTTTCTCGATGAAGATAGACGAAACCACAAAGGCGGCAGTGCCGTATTTTCATGGAAAAGAATTATTAGCTAAAATTCCTGAAGCTGATAAGTATGCAAATGTTTCGTTGTATGAATTTGGAAATTATCCCGGACCTCATATGACGCCGGAATTAATGCTAAATCTTTCCAGAAAAGTAAATGAATTTACGAAAAGAAATGATGTAGACGGAGTGATTATAACTCATGGTACCGATACGCTCGAAGAAACGGCATACTTTCTTGACTTGACATTAGAAACATCCAAACCGGTTGTTGTTATCGGCGCAATGAAAACAAGCACAGAGGCAGATTGGGACGGTCCGAGAAACCTTCTCGATGCAATTCATATTTGCAATAATCCGAACAGTAAAAATCTCGGAGTATTAGTTTGTTTAAACGGCGAAATTAATGCAGCCAGTGAAGTTACCAAAACGCACACCGAAGATATAGAAACATTCCATAGTCTTGATTTTGGAGCGCTTGGCTTTGTAGATAGAGGACGCGTTTTCTTCAACAGAATGCCTAGAAAACTGGAAACAATAAAAACAGAGAAGGTAATTTCTAACGTGGATCTTATTAAAGCCTATGCAGGAATGGATGAAAAATTTTTTAAGTTTTCAGCAGACAGCGGCGCAGAAGGGATTGTTGTCGAGGCGATGGGAGTGGGGAATGTTCCTCCAAAAGCATTTAACGGAATAAAATATGCAGTAGAAAAAAATATTCCTGTCGTTTTAGTTTCCCGGTGTCCGGCAGGAGAAACGCTCGATATTTACGGCTACCCGGGTGCGGGGAAATGGCTTAAAGAAATTGGTGTAATTTTTGCCGACTACCTGAACGGGCAAAAAGCACGAATAAAACTGATGATTTCATTAGGAGTGACGAAAAACCTTACTGAGCTGAAAAAACTTTTTGAAGGATAAATTGAAACAGAAAGAACATAATATTAAAGATTTGCTTAAGCCATGGATTGTTTCGGCAGCTCTCTTACCCTTAATAGCGTTTTTTATTCTGAACAAAGGAAAGTTTAACGTAGTAGATTATATCAATATTCTGATACATGAAGGAGGTCACGGAGTTTTTAATTTTTTCGGGAAGTTTATTTATACGCTGGGCGGCACATTAATGCAAATTATTATTCCGGGATTGTTTATTGCTTATTTTGCTGTTAACAGAAAGAGGTTTGGTGTTCAAATATCTTTGTTATGGCTGGGCGAAAATTTTATGAATATCGGAGCTTACGCTGCGGACGCAAGGGCTCATAAATTGCCTCTGCTCGGAGGCAGTAAAGTATATCACGATTGGACTTATGTTCTTGGTGAAATCGGGCTTCTAAACAGCGACAGATTGATAGGTGATATATTTTATTATCTCGGAGTGATTGTTTTCGTTATCTCTTTTTTAATGCCTTTAATAATGAGAAATTATAAACATGTAAACCTTCAACTGGATTTATACAAATAGAAGCTGAACGATAACGAAAATCGGCAGCAAAATAATTAAAGAAAATTTGAAGATATAACTAAAGAAGCTCGGCATTTTAATGTTGTTTTCTTCAGCTACTGCCTTTACCATAAAATTAGGACCGTTGCCGATGTAAGTCATACTTCCAAAGAAAACTGCACCAATAGAGATTGCCCTTAAAAGCTCTTCACCGATTTCCGCAACTATTTTCCCTGAAGTCTGTCCTAATCCTAAAGCCAGCGAATGGAAAGTGACCGCAGTTGGAGTATTATCGAGAAAACTACTTAGTAAACCGGTATAGTAATAAAATTGAACCGGAGTATTAACTCCGAGAGAGTGTGCATTTGTTTCAAGATACAACAGACACGGCACCATTGTTATAAAAATTCCTAAAAATAAATAAGCTACTTCTTTTATTGGTTCCCACGTAAAGTTGTTTGACTCTCTAACCAGCTTAGTCGTAAACAAAATAGATAAACCACCCATAATAAAAATGACAGCTTCGCGAATAAATCTGTAAAATTCGTTCTGCTTAATAAAAGGGAGGTAATGTTCATTCAAAAAGGCAACGGCAAGAACCACACCAGCAAGCCAGACGAAATTCAGCTTACCGTGAATTTTTAACGGTTTTATATATTCAATATCTCTTCTCTTCGAAGAAAGCGGCTCTTTCTTATAGTAGTAGCTGTCAATAAAAAAGTAAATTAAAAGCAGCAGCCCGTTAGTTACAAACCATTCAAAAGAAAGATTGAAAAACCATGTAAACGGTGCACCGCGCAGATACATCATAAACAGCGGGGGATCTCCTAACGGGGTAAGCAATCCGCCGCAGTTTGCAACTATGCCGATAAAAAATAATATAGTGTGTTCCTTAAAAGTTCTTTCTTTGTTTGTTTGAATTACGGGACGAATTAATAGCATAGCCGCACCCGTTGTTCCCATGAAAGAAGCTAATATTGCACCGATTCCCAAAAATGCAGTGTTGATAGACGGCTTTGCTTCGATATCCCCGGTAAGATAAATTCCTCCGGTTATTGTGAAAAGAGAACCTAAAAGAATTATGAAGGGAACGTAATCGAAAACAAGAGTGTCGAACAGCTCTTTGCTTAAATTGCTCGCTAACATGAAAATAATTACAGGCACACTTAAAATTATTGCAATAACTAATTTGTTTTTGTTCTTTTCCCAAAAATGATTCATGAAAAGAGGAAACAATGCAATTGATAGCAGCATCAGTACGAAAGGGATCACTGAAATTAAAGGAATTGATACACCGAGAGGTTCCATAGTTTTCCGAGTTTTTCGAAAAATTGTTGGGGACAAAATTAAGCCAAATATTCGAATTATAAAAAAATTTTGTCTCAATTTAGTTTTGCGAAAAGAACATCTAAAGGCGGATTAAAAGTTTCATTAAATATTTCGAAAGTGGATTTGTTTTCTGACATTCCTTTCTTTTGATAAGCAACGATATAAAACAGTACTGTCCAAATTATTTTTTATAACGGGGAATCGATTTGAAAACAATTCATT
>DYLN01000024.1:19584-33194 GCA_020722085.1 Melioribacter roseus | reverse complement strand
GAAATTTTTAACTCATGGAAAGAGGGACTTGATCATTTTAAGAAAATAAGGGAACATTGTTTACTCTATAAATGACGCAGCTTAATTACCCGGCTTATACATAATCCTTTAATGAAAGTTGTGAGTTTATTAGTGCGCATAGAGGCTGACTAAAAAGTAAAAATCAATAAAATAATTCGAGAAAATTCCCCGTAAAATACACGGGACAAGCTGCGCAATTCGCGGTTATTGTTCTATTAAAAAGTTACTTTTTGGTCAGCCTCACAATGAGATTTGATTCATGAAAGTCGTCAGACTCCCGGCAAGGACGAAGTCCTGACAGAGAGTTCTGACGAACCGAACTCATCGAAATGCCATCTTTCTCAATGTACCAATCAAAAATGCTTTTTTGTGTTATAAACAAGAGGGCGAGGTGACCTCGCCCCTACAGTCTATCTTCCAACTTGCTCGCCTCGCTACCGCATCAGCGGAGAGGGTTTGTGTGACTTTAAACATACAAGGTCATTGAGTGACCTTGATGGTTTTTGGCAAAGCTGCCACTACGTAGGAAAATTTATATCGAGCTTTTGTAAATCAGTTAACAAATACTCTCGCGCCAAGCTGCATTGTTCTTGCCAAATATGCACCTGTAGCCTGTCCAAAATTTGAATACGGATTTCCACTGGCGTCTCTCATTCTTCCAAAATAACTTGATGCATTGAACCAATTTCCAATGTTATACGCTTCAAAAAACAATCCGACTCGATACTGACGATAAGTGAAGAACTTTGTAATTCTTAAATCCAGCATTTTATACCAATTTCGAATTTTGGAAGCAGATGGAACAGCACTTTCCCCCCCTCTAATCCAATCGTCGCCGAAATTATTATCATCATTTAAGTCCTGTCCGACATACACACTATACGGTCTTGGACTTGCTAGCGTAGCAATTCCACTTATTTGGAATTCGTACGGAAGGTCAACGGAAAAATTCAAAACAAACCGATGCCGTTCATCATAAATACTTCGCTTCTCATAAAAGAGGTCTCTCAAATTATAGGAAATGCCGTCGTTATTCGTGTAAGCCCACGAAAGTGTGTAAGATAACTGAGCAAAAACACCCTGCGCTCTGTAAGAAAGTGTAGAGAGAAATCCATACCACCAAGCTTCTCCAAAACTATCATACAGCCAGATGTTGCTATATTTGTTTGTCAATATTCTCTGTTTAATACTCGGTTTGTAATAATTAGCATTATATGCCTTGAAAATATTTACATAATGTTTGTTAACATAATCAACGCCCGCTGCGAGGTTTTCTGTAAATTGATGACCAACTCCAATCGACCATTGGTCTATCCGTGGCGTTTTAATATTATTGTTAATCATATAAAGAGACGGACTTGCAGAACCTTGTCCGCTCAAAACTCTTTGTCTCAATACGTTTGGATCGGTAGTGCCGGGATTTTGGAATGTGTACATTCCCCAATTTGAATACAAATATTCGAAATATCCTATGTACCCCACAGTTCTATCGTAAAATAATCCGTATCCTCCTCTTAAAATTGTCAGTCCGTTGCCGAGCAAATCGTAATTAAAATTAATTCTTGGCGAAAAGTTTGTAAGCTGATTTTTTCGATCTCCTTTGTTAATATAATCATTGGGGATATTTGCAGTAATAACAGGATCATCAGCCCATCTGACCTTATAATCATTATTTAACATATTTAAATCCGCATCCCACCTCAATCCTAAATTGAGGGAAAGTCTATCAGTAACTCTCCAGCCGTCCTGCACGTAAGCACCCAAAGCCCAGCCGTGGCTTGTACCTTTGGCATCGTCAGTGGAATTAGGGTCGGTAATTCCAATACCAATTGTTCCTTGATAAGGAACTTTGCTTGTATCTGTTTTAAACCGAAATTCACCGTCTTTATAGTATGGAAACCACGGAGCAGCATTAAGGTTAGTTACCTTCAATCCAGCTTTCATTATATGGTTACCGAATGTAAAAGTTAATTTATCAACCAATGTAAAATGATCTTCTTTTAACTGAATAGGAAAGGTAGCTCTGCCCAGTGTAATACTCGGGTAAATAAAAGCAGGGCCAGAAGAAATTGTTGGCTCATCATGCCTCCATGCAAGATATTGGAGTGTAAGTTCGTTTGTCATAGAATTATTTAAAATATGAGTATGCTCCAACATTAAATCACTTACTGAGTATTTTCCAAAAAGTCCCGCCTGATATGCAACAGTGCCGCCGAAATAAAATTTTGATTCAGTATGTCTATAATTCCATGAAAGGTTAAAAAGATTATTTTCATCATACTGATATGTTAACTTAAGAGAGCCAAGATGAGTAGTTCTCGGTGATTCAAAATCGCCGGCGTAATTCGACCAGATACCGGGGTTGTAAGCAGGTTTGCCCGGATTTACAGTTAGAATATCTACAGCATCGTTTAATTCATAAGTTAGTGCGAAAAACAGTTTATCCTGAATAAATGGGCCTGATAAAGATAACCCGGCTTGTTTTCTGCTGTGATCGGGAACTTTTTTCTGGAACGGTCCGCGAGTAGTTAAGCCTTTATTCTCTAACGTAAAGAACGCATTACCTCTCAAAGTATTTGTTCCTCTTTTTGTAACGGCAGAAATTAGTATCGAACCTCCGCGTGTGTACTCGGCATCGTAGGCATTTTGAATAATCTTAAACTCCTGAATAGCATCTTGAGGCAAAGGCGAGGCAGTTTGTCCAAGCCCGACAATATTACCATTAAAATTACTTTTCCACTCAGAACCATTAACGTAAAGGTTAATGAAATTATAAGACGAAATCGCTCCCGAGCTCGGGAAAGAACCGCCGTAACTCTTTACGCCGGGAGTTATTGCGCCAAGATTTAATATACTTCTCGAATCAAGAGGAAGATTCATGATCTGTTCACTTCTCACGGTATTCGACACATCCGATTTTTGCAATTCGAATTTAGGAGCCTGCGCAACCACCTCAACGGTACCCATCTCGATATTCCGCGGTACTAAAGTAAAATTTAGCGTTGCACTTTGTCCCAATACCAGTTCAATTTCTTTAGTATTCGTATGGAAAGAGATGTGCTGAACTTTAACTTCATACTTTCCCGGATTTAATCCTATAAAATGATACAGTCCATTATCGTTTGTTGTTGTTCCTCTTGTTAATCCGGCTTCCAAATCAATAATAACAACAGCAGCAGCGGGCACCGCGTTGCCTTCATTATCTACTACCTTACCATTTAAATTCGCAGTTGCAACCTGCGCTTTTAAGCAGGTAATAAAAAACAGAGTTACTATAGCGGTAAATAAAAGGTGTTTTTTCATAATTTGTCTCCTTTTTTTGTTATTACATTTATTGCGCCATCAGTTTATCCAGTTTATAGTTTCATAAGTTTGTTTAAGAAAAAGTAAAGTGCATTTAGATGATCAATATGATCGGGCGCCGTATTACCGGCAAAACCCATAATCATGAAATGATTTTTTTGAGCATAACTTAATTGCTGCATGCCAAGAGGTCCCCACTTTAAAATCGGAGTCCGCACGATCTTTAATCTGCTTAAAATAAAATCTGCCGCTTCAGTAGTACTTACGAATGTACCCGGAAAAATTTCAGAGTGAGTAAATAAAAATTTCTTTCGACTGTTTCTTTGCGATGCCTCCTTTATAAATTTAAGAAACACATTAAATGCCGACGAATCAATTTTGCCGCCAATGGCTAAAACTTTTCCTTCCGGTATGTAGCTGGCATGAAGCCCATCGAGTAATAAAACAGCATCAATTCTATCGGAATAATTCTCAAGCAGTTTTTTCACTGCACCGTAACCCGCACTAAATCCGCTCAAAATAATTTTTTCAATTATAGGTTTAATACCCGTTTTGGCTTCAGCCTCTGCAGCAATTGAATCAACAAGAGAGTTAAAGAGAGTACTGTTTTCAAATTGATTGTAATAACGTTTCGAGCCGCTTCCGAGATTTAATACTGCGGCGATAATATTTCCATCATATTTATCCGCTGCATACTTTACAACATTTGCCGAACCGTGAAAATGAATTAATAAATCGAATTTGTTTTGGGAGCAGGATTTTTTCGGGATATATACTTCAACTGGTTTGTTTGCAAGTTTATCAATAACAAAATCAATTCCGTTAAATTTAGTTTGAGTAATTCGTTCGTGTTTTCTGGTATAATCAACCATCGGGGAAGGATTCTGAAGTGCAACTTTTGTGCTGTCTTCTTGAGGGAAAATCACCGAACATAAGAATACCAAAGCAAAGCATAAGATCTTCATTACCGTCTTTTTATTTCATAAAGAGAAAAATCTATAAACAACATAATTTATTATATTAATTTTTCAGATGAATGTCAAAGCACTATAGTAACATTGAAAATTATTTTTTGTTGTTTTTATTATTCTTCACTTCAGATGGTAAAATTATTTTGATATTTCATGGACAAGAGCTAAAGAAAAATAATCTTTTATCCAAAAAAATCATTAGAAATGAATCGTGATAAGATTGAGAAAGATGACATCTTTCAGGAATCAAATCTCATTGTGAAAGAATGCCATCTTTTGGTAGTTTTACTCCAGGCAGCCTTAAGGACAACTCTCTGCGAATGCACCACTTTGTGGAAGGTTAACCAACTTTAAACATAACGGGATCCATAACATAATTATTCTACATCCAGTATCCCGAGAGCATTTCTAAAGGCAAACTGTTTTGTAAAATAATTATACTGCGCCTGTATAATGTTGCTTTGTGCCTGCAGATAATCTTTATATGCCTGCTGCAAATCAACGAAAGTTACTGTACCGAGTGAATAATTTTCCTGTTTAATTCCCCAGCTTTCTTTTGCCGATCTTAAGGCTGTATGTGAAACTTCAAGCTGAGTTTTAGCTGTTTGGAGATCAAGCAAAGCGCTTTTAACGTCGCTTTTAACTTGTCTTTCCAAAGCGTTTAAATCTTCAGTAGTATTTTGAATCTGCACTTTTGCCGATTGCACGGAAAGATCAGTACTCCAATGTGAAAAAACAGGCACGTTTAACGAAAGTCCTACATTATAAATCTTTCTGTTAAATAAGTCATTCACATCAACTGCACTGGTAGAAAATCGGTAGGAGCCGGTCAAAGAAGGAATATAATCCGAACGTGCGATGGTGAGCTGATTAAAAGCACTTTCCAATTGCAGTTTTTGACTTTGATAATCTTTTCTGTTTTTCAAAGCCATACTTAAAAGTGTATTAAAATCTTCTTTTGAGAGCATCGTATCGTAACCGGTAGAATCCGGAAGCTCAAAAGAGTACGGTTCAGTTATATCGAGTGATAAATAGTTCAGCAAAGAAACTTTTGCTTTCTCATAATTGCTTTGTGTCTGCAGAAGCGACAGTTCCGCATTTGCAGCCTGTACTTCCTGAGAATGTACGTCTGAAATCGGAATACTTTTTAATTCCTGCATTTCTTTAATCTTATCAAGAAGACTCAAATTGTACTTGTAATTCTCCTGCTCAAATTTTAAGAGCTTCTCATAGCCTATAACAGCATAATACAAAGAGGCAGTCTGCATAATTATATCCTGTCTCTGTTTCTGTAAATCGTACTTTGCAGATTCTAAATTATTCTCTTTCTGGTTAATGTTTGCGATATTCGACAGCCCGTCAAATAAAGTTACATTGCCGCCGAGACCCAGTGAGTAACTTCTGGTATCGTACTGTGACGGCGGAATTACAGTTTCATTACCAAGATAATTAATTTGAACGCCGCCGTTATCGCTGATTCTCTGCCAGTTCCATGAACCGTTAAGACTGAGTGATGGTATCAGATTGCCGTAAGCATTTTTAACAGCCGCTTTTTGCGTCTCCAGGTTGTTTTGGCTTTTTATGAGCGAAGTATTCCGGTGAAGTGCAATTGTGACAGCTTCTTTCAATGATAATTTTTTTTGTGAGTAAATTTCCGTAGAAATAATCAGTACAAATAATAGTGTAAATAAAATTTTTATGGTTTTCATTTTTGTTTCCGGTTAATCAATATTATTCATATCTCAATGCATCAATTGGATTAAGATTGGCAGCTTTGCGTGCGGGATAGAATCCGAAAAAAATTCCTATGGCACCGGCAAAACCAACTGCCATAATAATTATTTCCGGTCTTATCAATGCAGCCTGTCCTGTATAATTATTTAAGATGTACGTTACTGCAAAAGAAAGTAAAATTCCGATTAATCCTCCGGTTAAACTAAGTACCGTTGCTTCTGTTAAAAACTGAATTAAAATATCCGATGCTCTTGCACCAATGGAAAGTCTAATTCCGATTTCCCTTGTACGCTCGGTAACTGAGACAAGCATAATATTCATAATGCCAATGCCGCCAACTACAAGCGAAACGCCGGCAACGGAAGCCAGAAGTATCGTAAGAATTCTTGATGTTTCTGTAGCAGCCTCACTTATATCTGCTTGATTTCTTACGGTAAAGTCGTCCTCTTCACCTTGAGTAAGTTTATGAGCATCTCTCATAATTTGTCTCAATTGTTCCTGAGCCTGCTGTATTTGATCGTTAGAAACCGCACTTGCCTGAATAAAGCTGATATATCTTCCGCCAAGCAGTCTATCCAGAACGGTAGTAGCCGGTGCAAGAATTATGTCGTCGCTGTTTGTTCCCATTGCGCTTTGTCCTTTTTCAGTCAAAACTCCTATAACTTTGAACGGAACATTTCTAATTCTAATCTGCTGACCGATCGGATCGTCATCGGGAAATAATTGATTAACTACCTCCTGTCCGAGTACACAAACCTTAGCTCTAGAAATAACATCTCTTTCGGTAAAAAATTCCCCAGAAGCAACGGGCCACGATCTGATTTCAGGGTATTCGGGAGAAACGCCTAAGACTTGCGTAAACCAGTTACCCGTGCCGCCGATTACCTGTGAATTTGCCCTCACAATTGGCGTAACTGCCTTAATAAGAGTAGCATTATCTTTTATTCTCTGAACATCGTCGAGCGTAAATCTATTTATGCTTCCGAAACCTCCTCTTACGCCGCCTTGATTTACACTTCCCGGGAATATAATAATCATATTCGAACCGAGAGAAGCAATTTGGTCTTCAACTTGTTTTTGGGCACCGTCTCCTATTGCAACCATTACTACCACCGCCGCCACGCCGATAATTATGCCGAGAGCAGTTAACAAACTTCTCATTCTTGATTTAAGTATGCTTTTCCAGGCAACTTTAAGAATATTTTTCAGCTGCATATTAACTTTCCTTATTAAACTTCTTCGACAATCTCTTTTTTTAATTTTTCTAATTCTTCTTCAGCATTTAATCTTTTACTAATCATATAATCCCTTACAATTTTACCATCTCTAAGTTCAACTATTCTTTTTGCAAAGTTTGCAAAATCTCTTTCATGAGTTACAAGAATAATTGTAATTCCTTCTTCATTTAATTTTTGAAAAACGGAAAACACTTCTACGGAAGTTTTACTGTCCAAATTTCCTGTGGGTTCATCAGCCAATAAAATGGAAGGGGAATTAACAAGTGCGCGTGCAATTGCAACCCGCTGCTGCTGACCTCCTGAAAGTTGATTCGGCATGTGATGTATTCTGTCTTTTAGCCCTACTCTTTCAAGTGCCTCAACTGCTCTTTCAAGAGGATTTTTAATTTTATTTATACGGTCGTACATCAACGGCAGTTCAACATTCTCTAGAGCGGTTGTTCTCGGAAGCAAGTTAAATCCTTGAAACACAAAACCTATTTTTTGATTGCGAATGTCTGCATACTGGTTTTTGGTTAACTTGCTTGTGTTAACTCCATCAAGGTAATACTCGCCAGTAGTCGGTTTATCAAGACATCCCAGCAAATTCATTAAAGTTGATTTACCGGAACCCGAAGCACCCATTATAGCAACAAATTCTCCTTCATCAATACTTAAGCTTACCGAACGCAAAGCATGAACTTCTACTTCGCCAATTTTATAAACTTTGCCGAGGTTGAAAATGTTTATAATATTTTTATTCAATTTCTTATCTCCGAATTATTAGAAAACCCTATCTAAAAATGAAACGATTTCCCCTCATTGGATTCGATATGTTTGTACTTCTGCTGTTGTTTGTTTCTCCCCCCTCCATTCCGGTAATCACTTTCATTCCCTCGGTCAAATTTCTGCTTCTTACAATTTCAGTATTTTTGCCGTCGGTCAAACCAATTGCTGCAAACGCCATTTTCAATTTACCGTTGTCATCGAGATAAAAAACTCTTCCGAAATTTCGGTTTCTCCTTTCGCCCGGCATCTGGCTAAAGTTAAATTGTCCGCCGCCCTGCCGTCCGCCAAATTGTGCATTCATTCTATTTCTCAGACTGTCGGGCAAATTTGCTTTTTCCTTTTCCATTTCTTTTCTGAGTTCTATCATTACTTCGTCTGAAGGCTGAAAACGAAGCGCTGCATTCGGAAGCATAAGCACATTGTCCCTTTCGGCAGTATAAAAATCTACCGTAGCTGTCATTCCGGGTAAAAGCAGTCTATCTTTGTTTGAAGCATTAACAACCACAGTATAGTTAACCACGTTTTGAATTGTTTTAGGGCTGAGCCTTATTTGAGTTACTTCACCAATAAACTTTTTATCGGGGTAAGCTTGAACGGTAAATTCAACTTTTTGTCCAACAGAAATTTGTCCAATATCGCTTTCATCAACATCTGCAAGTATTCGCATCGAAGAGAGATCCTCAGCGATAGTAAAAAGAGTAGGAGCCGAGAGACTCGCTGCAACTGTTTGTCCCGCTTCAACATTTCTGTTAATAATTTTTCCGGCAATCGGGGCGGTAATAAATGCATATCCCAAATTTAATTTAGCTCTATCAAGAGCGGATTCGGCAGATTTTAAGGAAGCCAGAGAAGATTCAACATCGGTTTGAGATTGGATAAAATCGAGTTCAGAAATAAAATTCTTCTCGTACAATTTTTTATTTCTCTCATGTTTTGCAAGAGACTCTTTGTACATTGCTTTAGCTTTCTCAAGATTAGCCTGAGCATCTCTGACATTGGCAGCAAGTGTAGTTGTATCAATCAAGGCAAGTAGCTGTCCTTTTTTCACTTCGTCATTAAAATCAACATACAGCGAAGCAATTCTTCCGGAAACCTGGGTCCCTACGTCAACGGTTGAAAGTGCTTCGAGTGTTCCTGTGCTCGTAATTGTTGTACTTAAATCTCCTCTCGTAATTTCACCAAAGGTATACTTAATACCTTTATCGCCGTTTCCGCCAAGGAATAAATAGCCGACAATTAGTACAACCAGTGTAGATATGCCGTATAAGAAATATTTCTTTTTCATTATCAAACCTGCTAAACTTTAATTGTTATAAAAATCAGTTATTTACTGCATCCCTCTTCTTCGTTCTCCCATTCTGCTTCTTTGTTCTTCAATAAACTTCTTAAATTCTTCTTTTTGATTTTTGTTAAGAACTTTTTCGATTTCAGCATTTGTTTCATCTGCCAGTTGGCGAAACTTTTCGCGCATTTCCTGCCTTGAAACGCTGTTATCATTAAACAATTTTGATATTTTTTCCTGCTGTTTTTCGTAAATGCTTTCAACCTTTTTAGTTTGGTCTTCGTTTAATTTCAGTCTTTCCGAAAGCATTTTAGCTCTTTCTGAAGGGCTGCGGCGCATTTGCGCACTTGAAAAATTAACGAGAAGTAAAAGCACAAAAAACGAGAATAAAATTGATTTTAACATTTTATTTTTCCTTCTATATGTAATTAGTATTTCCAGTAAGATTTGACAGAGGGAAAGTATTGTAAGTTTAATACATGCGGCTTAAAAAATCTTTTTAATGACAAATCCAGATTTATATTTGCCTAACAACTTTATAGGACGTTTGCCCCCTTTTTTATCACTCGTTTACACAATTTTTGTAATGCTTATAGTTAAGGCTTTGCTTTAGCCACATTTAGAAAATTTATAGGACTAAAGCCCCTGGTTACAGATGCTCAATCTACCATGATCTAAAGTGCAAGTTATCTACGAATTTTGCGTAAGGTGACTTAATAAATCGAGGAAACGGTGTCGGCTGCTCACAGAGCCGTTGGACTCTGTTGGAGTCTAACAACAACTAAACAAAAATATTCAGAGATGTAGAATCATCTTTAGTCGTAGATGCAATAATTGATTTTTTAGCTTACTTAAACAACTTAAAGTTCATTTCCTGCCGAACTAAAACAATATTCTTTAGGGTAAGATATGTTTATCTCTTTGGTAAATATAGAACCAATTATAAATTGGGATTGTGAGCGGCAGTGCATTATCTTTCTGCCGAATCCCAGGTATCTCTGATAAACAGCATCTCATTCTTTTACACTTCCCATTAAAATTCCCTGCATATAATATTTTTGAAGTGCAAGAAAAACAATCAAGACAGGTATAACGGTTAATACAGAGCCTGCCATCATTAGTTCAGTATCCTGGACATGTTCTCCCATCAAATTAGCGAGAGCAACAGGCATTGTGTACATTGAAGAATCCGTCATTACTATTAAAGGCCAGAGAAAGTCGTTCCATGTACCCATAAATGTAAACAAACCAAGTGTAACTAAAATAGGTTTACACAACGGCAAAATAATTTTTCTGTAAATAAGAAATTCCGAAGCCCCGTCCATTCTTGCGGCTTCAATTAAGCTGTCAGGAATCGACAGAGCATACTGCCGGATAAGAAATATGCCGAAAATGCTTGCCATGCCGGGAATTATAATTGCAAAATATGTGTTTATCAATCCCATCTTTTTCAGCATCAGAAAGACTGGAAGCATAGTAACCTGAGCAGGAATAATCATTGAACTCAACAAAAAATTAAAGAGCGTTTTCCTTTTAGCAAATCTAAATTTTGCAAAGGCATAGCCCGCCATTGAATTGACAAACAACGAAAAAATTGTAACCCCGATTGATATTACGGTGCTGTTTATTAAGTAACGTGTTAAATCCAAATTAGTAAACAGAGCTTTATAGTGGGTGAAATCAATCTTGGAAGGTACAAGGTGCGGCGGATAAATATTTGCTTCGCCAGTCGGCATAAACGATGCAGAGACCATCCAAAGGAACGGCAAAAAGGTAAATATACCTATTACTGCGGCAAGACCAACAATTAAATATTTTTTTGTCTTATACATATTTTTCTTTCTGCAGCTTAAACTGGATAATTGTTCCGATTAAAATAATTGCAAAAAGCATGAACGCTATTGCAGTAGAATAGCCGATACTCCACCATCGGAACCCTTCCTGATACATATACAGAACTATACTTAGAGTGCTGTTTAATGGTCCGCCTTGAGTCATAACATACGGCTCGGCAAACAATTGAAAATACCCGATCATCGTTATTACGCTTACGAACAATGTAGTCGGTGCAAGCATGGGAATTGTTATGTGTTTGAATTTTTGCCAAGCACCGGCGCCTTCGATGCTTGCGGATTCGTACAATTCTACCGGAATATTTTGCAAGCCGGCAATAAAAATTATCATGTTGTACCCAAAATTTTTCCAGACAGCCATCAAAATAATTGACGGCATTGCTAGCGCGGGATCACCGAGCCAATCAAAAGGACCTATATTTAAAAAGCTCAAAAAATAATTCAAAAGCCCAAACCGAGGATGATAAATATATCTCCACACTACAGAGACGGCAACTAAAGTAGTAACAACAGGAAGAAAATAAACCAATCTAAACAGTTTTTTAAGTGGGAGAAATTTCGAATTAAGAAGTACTGCAGCTCCCAAAGAGACGCCAACCGATAAAGGACCGCCGACAACAACAAAATAAAAAGTATTTTTTAATGCTTTCCAGAACAGGGGATCATTCATAAGTCCATTGTAATTCTTAAAACCGATAAAACGCAGATAAGAAATATTCCCGAGAGAATAAATATCAAAATCGGTAAGACTAAGAAGCAGAGCAGCTAGGACCGGCAAAAAGAAAAAAACAATCAGCACTGCAAGCGACGGTCCCAAAAATAAAATCAGAATATTTTTATTGATTAGAGATTTCATTTAGCAGCTAAATTATCAATAATCCATCTTCTTTTTTCAAGAATTTTATTTGCATCTTTATCAAGCAGCCGAAGAGCTTCTTCAGGGTTCATTTTGCCGGCTGCAGCAGCCTCCGCATACTGCTGAATTTTCGAAAAAACAATTTGTTCCCATTCCGGAATTTTCGGCGTGGCTTTGGTCTTATTAAGTTGAATATAAAATGCTTTCATATAAGGGTCATTAACAAACACGCTGTCATTCCAAACTTCTTTAACAGCAGGTAGAGAAGAAACCAATTTATAAAAATAAAGCTGGGTTTCGCTTTTCGACAGGTACTCTATCCACTTCCAAGCATAATCAAGATTTTTTGAATCTTTATTCAACACCAAACTGGAACCTCCGGCAAGGGAGTAACCAGGGTAATTTTCATCGGGAGAGGGCAGCGGTGCAGTCATCCATGAACTCTGCAAACTTTTCGGCAGCCGTTTTTTCATTTCCGTTACGTTCCATGGACCGGTGATATAAAAAGTAAAAAATCCTTCAGCAAATGCCTGATAGAGATTTAATACCTGCTGCATATCTACGGGTGCAAGTTTTTCGCGGTAAAACTTGATCAGAAAATCAAAAGCCTCTTCGAATTTCTTACCCGAAAAATCAGAATACCGGTTATTATCTTTCAGTAAACCTGAACCGTTCTGCATCCCGAAAATTACAAAAGGAGCCCATTCGTTTGTAGGGATTAAAATTGCATATTTTTTCTGGTTCTTATATTTACCTTTAATTTTAACACATACGCTGTGAAGCTCATCCCATGTTTTCGGCGGGTAAGAGTAACCAACGCTTTTTAAAATATCTTTTCTGTAAAACAGCACTCTCGTATCAACATACCAGGGAATTCCATAGATTGTTGAGTCGATGATGTTCGTATCCCAAATCCCTTCAAAATATTTGCCAGCGGAAACAATCGGCGACTTATTTATAAAATTATTCAGCGGTGCTAGAGCATTTAATGCATTAAATTCGGGTATCCATGTATTGCCGAGCTGAAAAACATCCGGCAGTGTTTCACTTGCAAATGCGGTAATTAATTTTTCATGTGCTGCCGTCCACGGTATTTGCTGAACATTAACTTTTATATTTGGAAATTCTTTTTCGAATTGCGGCACAAGTCTGGATACTACCTCGCCCTCTACGCCCATCGCCCAAAAATTTAAGGTAACTACCTTTTCTCTTTTTTGTGAACAGCTCCATAATAAGAAAACGGTAATCAAGAGACAGAAGAAGGCAAAAATTTTTAATTTGGCACTAATAATTTTAGTCAGAAAATTTGAGATCATACTTAAGTTTTGCTCCTCCCAGCATAATCAATCATACATGCTACAATATAAAATAACTAGATAACAGAAGTTACGCAAAATGGCAGTAAGGGGGTGTCATACCTTTCAAAACGGGTATACACTATGCGAAAATAAGCAAAAAATGAATCCCTACCTTCGTGTGTATAACAATACTGGACATCAAAATGTATTTCTGCGTAACTTCTATAGATAATAAAAAAACATAAACAAATATTCTTGCAACTGCAATTAAAAAAATTCACTGATG
>DYLN01000024.1:0-19484 GCA_020722085.1 Melioribacter roseus | reverse complement strand
ATAAAAAAACATAAACAAATATTCTTGCAACTGCAATTAAAAAAATTCACTGATGAATTTTTTTGAGCACCGCTGACGAAATTAAGCTATCTTTTGTGCAGCAGCGCAACACATTCAATATGATATGTATGCGGGAACATATCGACCGGCTGAAGTTTCTTTAAAACATATTTTTCTTCGCACAGCAATTTTATATCCCTCGCCTGGGTTGCAGGATTGCAGCTTACGTAAACAATCCTCTCCGGTAACAATTTTAAAATATCTTTTACGGTTTTCGGGTTCATTCCGCTTCTCGGAGGATCAGCAATTATAACATGGGGCGGTGGAATTCTTTTTTTATCTATAACTGGCAGAAATGATTTATTCAGATCGGCAAGAATTGGCTGAAAGTTTTTAACATCGTTCAATTCATAATTTACCTCAGCATCTTTTATTGCTGATTCCACACTTTCAAAACCAAAAATTTCCTTCACATTTTTAGAAATAAAAATCGGGATTGTGCCTGCACCGGAATAAAGATCATATACAATCTCATCCCCTTTAAAATCAGCAAACTGTATAGCAGTATTATAAAGTATTTCTGCCTGAAGCGTGTTAGTTTGAAAGAAGGAGTTGGCACTTATTCGAAATTTCCAGTCAGCTATAAAATCATAAATAAAGCCGTTGCCCAAATAAACTTTTTCATAATCGCCTAAAGCAACCTGAGATTTTTTCTTCGAAATGTTATTTACAATTGTTGTAACCGACGGGAAGCGGTTTTCGATTTCTTCTGCAAATCTTGCAAGCAGATTTTCATTCTCTTCAGAGGTAACTAAATTCAGCATCAGGTCGTCTGTATGAAATGATTGCCTGATCACCAAATTTCTTAAAAAGCCTGTCTGCTTCCGGATTGAATACGGTATAATACCATTCTGCTTGAAAAAAATCCTTGTAAAGTTTAAGAATGAATTGCTAATTTCCGATTGAAGAAAACATTCGTCAATATCCAACACTTTATAGAAGTTGCCCGGAATGTGCAGTCCGAGAGCGAAGTTTTTTTCTTCTATTTCAGAATTTTGTGAAATTTCATCTTCCGTAAGCCATCTCTCATCCGAAAAAGAAAATTCCATTTTATTCCTATAGTAAAATATATTTTTCGCGGGGATTATAGGTAAGATATTCAAATCGCTAAACCCGCCGATTCTTTCAAATATATCTTTAACCTGTTCCTGCTTATATTTAAGCTGGTATTCGTAATTTAAGTCCTGCTGTTTGCAGCCGCCGCAGGTACCGAAATATTTGCATTTAGGCATAACACGATGCTGGGAAGAAGATATTAACCTTTCAAGTTTGGCTTCTGCATACGATTTTCTTACTTTAATAATCCTTGCGGTAACCACGTCGCCAGGATAAGTTCCGTCAACAAATATTACAAAACCTTTTTTTGCGTTTTCGTCGTTCCCCCATTTTACTCTGGCAATTCCTTTCCCTTCGAAAGCATAATCTGTTATTTCCAGTTCAAGCACGTTGTCTTTTTTCACATTAAGCCTTTCGTAATAACAAACTGTGAAATCCTATAAATTTGTCACCGCCGAGTTTAAGGTATACATTAGTTTCGTGGCTGATTTTGTTAAGCAGTTTTTTGTAGTATCTTTTTTCTTCATCAGTATTTTTTTTGCTGTAACGCGCAAGTGCACTGGATGTTTTGGTGTAATATTCTTTTAGCGTATTTGTAAGATCCATTTTGCTGGTGACAACAAAACCTTTATCAGAATAATATTCAGTTACACCATTCGAACTTAACGGCAAGAGATCGGAGTTATCAAAAATATTCTGTACAAACGGCGGAACGGGTTCTTTTAATTTAACAAGTTCTCCGACACAAAACAGTCCGCCGGGCTTTAAGATTCGTTTAACTTCTTTAACAATATTTTTTCTATTGCCGGTCGAAACAGATGCCTGAGCGTATATAAGTTCAAATTGAGCATCTTCGTAATCTGTGTTTTCATAATCCATCAATTTTAGATTTACCGATGGATTGTTTTCAATAATCAATTTCGAACTCAACAAAGATTCATAATCGTTAACGATCAGTTCAACCGATATATCGTACTTTCTTGAAAGCGAAAGTGCAATTTTCTCTGACACAGTTCCGATTACAAGAACAGATTCAAATTTCCTATCGGCTTTTTCGTATAGAAATTCGAGTTGTTTGCTAAGTCCGGGCAAAAAAATTTGCGGATGATTTTTCATGCACGAAAAATAAAAGTTTTTGAAATGATAACCGCTAATTGCGCTAATTTTGGGGATGGGTTATTGAAAGAATGAGTTGGCATCTCTTATGGGGTGGTACCCATGTATGGATAATTTCTTATTTCACTGCTGAGAAATACAAACAGAGAAATTAGATAAGTGTAATGCAATGTTCTCTACCCGAAACATATAATATAAAAGTTAGTTATAGTATCGCCGTTAATTTTCAGATATGCGGCAACATCTTTCAATTCTGCTTTTGAAATATCATACGTTTCATCAAGAGGCAGGGTTTTTGTAAAAGATACGCCTTCAAAAGGACTATAAGCTTTTAATTCCGCCCGTACTACAATATATTTTCTGTAACTTATATCTGAATCTACAACACCAACCTTTTCACATGTGGAAAAAAGAATTATTGCTGTTAGTGATATTGAAAATAAATTTTTCATAAAACCAACCGCACAAAAGATCGACTTCGCCGCTGATCGATGGAAGTTTTTTTAACATATCGGGACTCAATTCAATCGAGCTTGCGTTAACATCGGATTTTTTTCTTTCCCTGAACAATCACTTCTTCGAGCTTTATGTTTTCCTGAATGAGATTAACATCCAGTCTGAATTTTTCATTTATAGTCTAAAGCCTATTAAAGAAGAATAAATTGCAAGTTCCTTTCACACCGTGTTGATGCTTGATATAAAACTTTACGCCAGCAAACGTGCAAAATAGGAAAGGATTATATCAGCATCAAAATCAAGAATAGTCATATCGATTTTGCATGTCACTTTTTTTTAAGGCTTATTCTAAAAGGGTGCTGTCCCTTCGTGCTGCTTTTTGGTTATTTATTTTTTGAGTTGATTTTTTCTGAAAGTGCAGCGTGTTCCTTTCCCAAAAAACTCCGTCAACATACCCTTGAATTGAGTTATCCTTTTCAGCGTTTAACAATCTCTTTTCAGTCCATACCGCATATTCATCATTCATCTCGATTCCGAAAAAGTGTCTTCCAAGTTTTTTTGCAACAACCGAAGTAGTCCCGGAACCCAGAAACGGATCGAAAACTATCCCTCCTTTCGGACAGCTTGCCAGAATAAACTTTGCAATTAACTTTTCAGGTTTCTGTGCGGGGTGGTCTGTATTTTCTGGCATTGACCAATAAGGGATACTAATATCATCCCAAAAATTAGAAGGATAAGTAACTCTAAAATTTCCGTTTCCCGTTTCTTCCCAGTCTTTAGGTTTGCCGTCAACTCTATACGGTGCGATTACTCTTCTTTTTACTTTGACAGCATCAACGTTGAAGTAATAATCTTTGGGATTTTTTACTCCAAACCATACATCTTCCATTGCGTTTTTCCAATTTGATTCAGCGCCTCTTCCTTTCTCTCTTTGCCAGGTTATTCTATTCATTACAGTTAAATTTTCTTCCATTACCTGTTGAAGAGCAGAAGAACATTTCCAGTCGCCGCACAGATATAGCGAGCCGTTATCTTTTAAAATTGAGACCACTTTCGGGAACCAGGATCTAAGATATTTTAAATAGTTATCATTGCTCAGCGGCTTGAATTTATACCCGTTAAAATTTTTGGAGAGATTATACGGCGGATCTATGATAATTAAATCGGCAGCTTTTTTAGGTATTTTATCAATCACTTCAAACAAGTCACCGACTATAGTTTTATCCAGAATTTCATTTATCTCAACCGAAGAACGATTTGATAACCTCAATAAATTTTTAGAAAGATTAATTTTTTCCGCATCGTTTACGGTTAAAGTTCTGTTTCTACCGGCTCTAATTTTTTCATGCATATATTTCAGTTATACCCCGACTACTTTATATTTTTTTAGGTAATAAACGTATCTACTTTGAGACTTCTGAAATATTAGTTTTGTAGCCAAAATATATAGAATGTCATTCTGAATTCATTTCAGAATCTCAACTTTTAGATTCCGAAGCAAGTTCGGAATGCTTATGATTTTTACTCTTTCCCAATTATTTAACAATTCACTCATAACCACTTCCTACTAAATATACTTAATAGCGAGAAAATTTCCTATAAAACTTACGGCGGTGCGATATTGATGTTCTCGGCACAGGTCTAATTGTTTCATATACTTTTTCATATACTTTCCAAATTCCTTCATTTCTTTTTACAGAGTATATTTTTAACCATGCAAAAGAACAAACGAATGGTTATATAGAGAGAAAGATAAATTTATTTTGAAACGATGCTTTGAAGCGCTGGAAAATATTGGCATTCAAATATTACTCAAATCAATTATCCATCAGAAGTTTGCAGTTATCGATAAACGAATAGTATGGTACGGAAGTATTAATCTTCTCAGTTTCGGAAATGCCGAGGAAAGTATCATGCGGCTGGAAAGTTCAAACATTGCGAACGAACTTTTGAAAAGTATTGGCTAATCAATTTTTGTACTTTTTTGATATAAAATTTCGGGGTCCAGATCAGCCTCATTTGCCCACGCTATAGTATCAAAACTCGTTCGTACCGTTTTAAACAGACTTATATCTTTTAACTCTCGAAATACCCCGAACTCAAGATACGGTTTCATATCGAACTTTCGCTTCTCTCCGTTTTCAAACGTCAGGAGAAGGTGGTAATTATCTAATGGTTTTACATCTTTTACTGCCAAGTACATACATTTATTACTTTAATGGTTCTATTTGAAATGGTTTTTCTCCGTTTTGGCAAAGTCCTCAGTCAGCCAATAATTCATCCCTATGTATCTCGATCCAAGCTTGAATCATCCTTGTTTGTTTAGAAGGCATATTTCCTTCCATTAATTCACAATCCTGAATTTTATATGTGGACTTATAATTTTGAAAATAAGCATGAATATGCGGAGGATTGTGCTCTTTGGGTGCATAATACATTTTTATTATTATTCCAAAAAACATTGAAATAGTTGGCATGTCAAGTCATTAATTCCTAAAACAATTTGAAAAAACCTATCTAACTAGTTTCAAATATATTACAATCATTTTGTTTTGTCAAAGAACCTCATTAAGCAAGACAAAATTCCAATCAAAAATCCCTCCAAAATTTACGATAATAAATCAAAGAGTCGTTTGGTACGGAAGCATAAACCTGCTCAGCCTTGACAATGCCGAGGAAAGCATCATGCGGCTGGAAAATTCAAACATTGCGAATGAACTTTTGAAAAGTATTAATATATTTATCGCAATTGTATCCGAATCTTTCCAAGTTTTTTTCTTTATTTTTCACATTAAGGATATAAATTAACAGGTAAAATTTTTAACAGGGGAAACTATTATGAAATTCGATTTTGTTATTCCCGACATTGAAGAAATCAAAGAAAAGTATATAAAATCCGAAACCGTTTACCAAAGAGGGCAAAGGTTTGTTGAAAATGAAATGTGCACGCTTGTAAGCGAATCCGACGGAAAATTTAATTTTGTTGTGGAGGACAGGTTTGATGATTTCAATGTTACGATTTCGTTAAATCAAAAAAATTCCAATGCAAATGCCGGACTTATGTTTCACTGCAATTGCACTTCGCACCTTCCCTGCTGTCCGCATTCGGCGGCGGCGATTATCGTGTTGAAAATAAAATTCAAGGAAGAAAAAAATAAATCCGATTCAGAAAGCGACAAGTACACGAGAAAGGAAATGATAAAAAGAGTTTTGAAGGAAAGGCAGGAAAGAGCCGCAAAGGAAAAAATGGATATTCAATTAGCCGAAAATATTCACGGCTTTCATAAAATAAAAACCGAAAAAGGAACGACTTATGAAATATCAATAAGAGATTTCGCAACGGGCAACGGTTATTGCTCATGCCCGGATTTCAAAACAAATAAGCTCGGCACCTGCAAGCATTTGATTTTTGCTGTCGATTTTCTGAAGAAGAAACATAAAAATTTGATGTCGCTTAAAAAACATGACTACCCAGTGATAGAAATTTTTTGTGATCCTTTGTACGATTACAACATCACATATTATTATGAACGGAATCTTGCACCGGAAATAGATGCGCTTATTAAAAAATACTTCGGCGACGAGCAATATATTCTTCCCGAAAAATATTCCGGATTTCTAAAATTTATAGACGAAGCGAAGGAGTTTAAATCCATTCTAATCCGCCCGGAAGTAACCGAAAAAATCGATAAATATTTCGAGAAGCAATCGTTCAATCAACTCCGGGGTAAAGTAATGCCCGACTTTTCAAAAATTAAAGCCAAACTTTTCGAATACCAAAAGGAAAGCATTATGTTTTCATTATTTAAAAAAGGAAACGTCATTGCCGACGAAATGGGATTAGGAAAAACTTTGCAAGCGATCTCTACAGCAATTTTGAAAAAAGACATTTTTGGAATTCGCAAAACTTTGGTCATTTGTCCGGCATCGTTAAAGTACCAGTGGAAAAAAGAGATTGAAAAGTTCACCGATGAGAAAGCCGTAATAATTGAAGGTGTACGGAAAGATAGACATTCACGTTATAAAAATGCGGAAGAATTTTTTATTATCGCAAATTACGAGGCTGTTATGCGTGACATAACAATCATTTGCAAGTATCCGCCGGACATGATAATTCTTGACGAAGCACAGAAAATAAAAAACTATGACACCAAAACTTCGGCGGCAGTAAAATCGATTCCCAAAACACATTCACTTGTCATCACCGGAACTCCTCTTGAAAATAATTTGCTCGATCTTTATTCGGTAATGAATTTTATTGATCCGGAAGTACTTGCGCCGCAATGGGAATTTTCCATGAACCATTGTTACTTTGATAAATCGAAGAAGAATCAAATCACCGGCTATTATAATTTGCAGGAGCTGAAAAATAAATTGGCAGATTACATTATCCGCCGGGAAAAAATCGATGTTATGAAAGAACTTCCTGCAGTTCGGGAGGTTATAGTTCCGGTGGAACTTCATCCAGCGCAGGCAGAAATTCATTCCGGATTTGCCAGGGCGCTCGCACCAATTTTGCACAAGAAGCACAAAACCGTTTACGACATGCAGCGCATCCAGCAAATTTTGACAAATATGCGTATGGTCTGCGACTCAACTTTTTTGGTGGACAAGGAAACAAACCATTCTCCAAAACTAATTGAGCTGGAAAATATTTTGTTGGAAAAACTTAACATTAAAAACCGGAAACGAAAGGTGATAATTTTTTCCGAATGGAAAACGATGCTTCATCTAATCGGTAAAATGCTGCAATCAAACGGAATTCAATTCGTAACTCTCTCGGGCGATGTGCCGGTAAAGAAAAGAGGTTTACTGATTGAAGAGTTTGCCAATAATCCCGAAACGCTTGTATTTCTTTCAACCGAAGCGGGTGGAGTCGGGTTGAATTTGCAGTTCGCCGATACAGTAATAAATTTTGATTTGCCCTGGAACCCCGCGAAGAAGAATCAAAGAATCGGACGGATTAACCGCATAGGGCAAAAAAGTCCGAAACTTACTGCTGTAAATATGGTTTCGCTTAACAGCATAGAACAAAATATAGCAAACGGAATTGTTGTAAAAGAAGAATTGTTCAATGCTGTATTAAACAACGCTAACCTTACAGAATCGGTTGACTTTGCTTCAAAAGGAAGATCGACATTTATCTCGCAAGTTGAGAAGATGATTCAACCGGTTGAACCTACTTTCATTCATGAGGAACCGGGAGAAGTTACCGTTGAAGAAATTATAAATGAATTTGAAGAACAAAAAGCGGCTGAACAAACAGAAGAAAAATTTGAAGAAGTAGAATTATTTGAAGATGTTAACTCAAAAGCAGCGGCAAAAGAAGTTATAACCTCCCGGATGAAAGAATCCGTTAATGATAAGTATAAACATCCGTCGCCCAAACCCGAAGAAATTGAAAGAACTTTAAACCAGGGCATCCAATTTTTGAGCGGCATTTTTAAGATGGCAACCGGCAAGGAATTAATTACCGAAGGCAAAGGAATCACAGTAAACCGCGAAACAGGCGAAGTGACAATGAAATTCAAGCTGCCGGGATTCTAAATAAGCACATTAAATCATATTGTAGTTTAATTGCTGCGGAAAGTAACTCGTAAAATTGCCTTCCATATTATAATTTATGTTAGCTTTTGTCAAAAGATTTGCAACGGAGTTGAGATGAAATTTAATATAGTCATGGAAAAAGCAGAAAAATTAATATATGCAAGTTCTTTTCTTTTTCACCTCTAAAGGAAAAATAAAATTTAAACTGCCAGCCACTTGACAATTGAAGAATTTTAATTGCATAGATAATAAATTTGTGTATGACGTTTTGAAAGGATTGCAATGCCGTACAATTTCAACAAATTTACAGTTAAAGCTCAGGAAGCAGTACAAAATGCTGTCGAGATTGCACAAAATTACAATAACCAAATAGTTGAACCTGAACACATTCTCGCAGCTTTGATTCAGGACCCGTCGAACGTAGCGGTGTCTATTATTCAAAAGACAGGCGTCAATATCAACACCCTGCTGATAAAAGTTAACGAACTACTGGAAAAACTTCCCAAAGTATCCGGCGCCGGAGTCGGGAGTCAGCAGCTTTCAATGAACACAGCAAGACTATTCGATGCTGCTGCTGACGAAGCAAGAAATCTAAAAGACGAATACATTTCAACTGAACACATTTTTATTGCACTTGCCAATAGTGATAGTGTTGTCGGTAAACTTCTGAAAGATAATGGAATTGATAAAAACACAATTTTAAATGCTCTGAAAGATATAAGAGGAACACATAGAGTTACCTCACAAAATCCGGAAGATACATATCAAGCATTAAAAAAATATGGGAGGGATCTAAACGAGCTTGCACGCAGCGGGAAACTCGATCCTGTAATCGGTCGTGATGAAGAAATCAGACGTGTGCTGCAGGTGCTGTCACGCCGCACAAAAAATAATCCTGTCTTAATCGGTGAGCCGGGTGTCGGCAAAACTGCAATTGCAGAGGGTATTGCCCATAGAATTGTTGCCGGCGATGTTCCGGAAATGCTGAAAACAAAACATATAGTTGCGCTCGATATGGGCGCTCTTGTTGCTGGGACTCAATTCCGCGGACAGTTCGAAGAACGTGTAAAAGCAGTCGTAAAGGAAGTACAGGAATCCAACGGCGAAATAATTTTATTCATCGATGAACTTCATTTGCTGGTAGGTGCTGGCAGAGCAGAAGGCTCAATGGATGCGGCAAATATTTTAAAGCCCACCTTGGCACGCGGCGAACTTCACGCAATTGGTGCAACGACGCTTGACGAATACAGAAAGTATATAGAAAAAGATGCTGCTCTTGAAAGAAGATTTCAGCCGGTACTGATTCTTGAACCAAATGAGGAAGATACAATCTCTATTTTACGCGGACTCAAAGAACGGTACGAAGTTCACCACGGTGTACGAATAACAGACGGTGCAATTGTTGCAGCAGTACAGCTTTCAAACAGATATATATCGGACAGATTTCTCCCCGACAAAGCTATCGATTTAATAGACGAAGCCGCTTCAAAGCTTAGAATTGAGATTGACTCAATGCCGGAGGAACTAGATGCGCTTGAAAGAAAAGTTAAACAGCTTGAAATTGAACGTGAGGCACTCAACAGAGAAAAAGATTCCGATTCGGCAGCAAGATTAGACGAATTAAAAAAAGAATTAAGTGAACTCGAAGAAGAACGGAATCGCCTGCGCAGTCACTGGCAGCTTGAAAAAGAAAGAATACAAAAAATCCGCTCGATGAAAAGCGAAATTGAAAAAGCAAAAGTCGAAGCCGATAAATTCGAACGGGAAGGCAATCTCGGCAAAGTTGCGGAACTGCGTTATGGCGTTATTAACAGTCTGGAAAGAGAGCTTAAAAAAGCTACCGATGAGCTTGCCAAACTTCAGAGTAATAATAAAATGCTGAAGGAGGAAGTTGATGCAGAAGATATTGCCGAAGTAGTTGCGAAATGGACAGGCATTCCCGTAAGCCGTATGCTCGAAAGTGAACGAAGTAAATTGATCCGGATGGAAGAAGAACTGCACAAACGCGTTATTGGACAGGATGATGCGGTTGCAGCTGTTGCTAATGCAATAAGAAGATCAAGAGCCGGGCTGCAGGATACCAACCGCCCGATTGGTTCATTTATTTTTATAGGAACCACTGGAGTAGGCAAGACGGAACTCGCACGAGCATTAGCCGAGTTTCTTTTCAATGATGAACATGCAATGATTCGGATCGATATGAGCGAATATATGGAAAAATTCTCTGTCTCCCGTTTGATTGGCGCACCTCCGGGATATGTCGGCTACGATGAAGGCGGACAGCTAACCGAAGCGGTTCGAAGAAGACCTTATTCCGTAGTTCTTCTCGATGAAATAGAAAAGGCTCATCCGGATGTATTTAATATTTTGCTCCAGGTTCTCGATGACGGAAGATTGACCGACAACCAAGGCAGAACAGTTGATTTCAAAAATACAATAATAATTATGACTTCAAACATAGGTTCGCATCTGATACAGGATAAACTTCATGAAATTGACGAAAATAACTACGAAGACATAATGGGCGAACTCCGTGCAAACTTGACCGAGCTTCTCCGAAGGTCTATCAGACCAGAATTCCTCAATAGAATTGACGAGATAGTTTTGTTTAAACCGCTGCTGCGAAACGAACTCCGCCAGATTATCGATTTGCAAATTTCAAGAGTTACCAAAATGCTTTCTGAAAAAAATATTTCTCTCGAAATTAACGATGATGTGAAAGATTTCTTAATTCAAATCGGATACGATTTAACTTACGGAGCGCGTCCTTTGAAACGAACCATTCAAAGACATCTTATCAATCCGCTGTCGACAGAAATATTGATGGGTAATTTTTCATCGGGTGATACAATAATCGTAAAATATCCCGGCGGCGGAAAACTTCAATTCTCTAAGAAATAATGTGATATAAATCGCATATAAGAAATAAAGTTTTAACAAGATTTGGAACAGTTTTCATTTCGATTTGTTAAAAACTTCTAAACAAAAACAAGGGGGGTTTTGTGAAAAAAATAATCTTTTCTCTGATGTTTGTTTTTATATGTTTAAACTTTATACACGCTCAAGGACCGAAAGGAAAACGACTCGGCTTTGGTATTAATATTGGCGAGCCGCTCGGTCTAACTGTAAAAATTTGGACAAACAATCAAAATGCTTTTACCGGATATGTCGGTGGATCTTATTTCGGCAGTCCGCGAATAGGTGTTGACTATGTTTGGCATTTCAATGCATTCAATTCCAATATAGTGGAACTCTATGCTGGACCAGGAGTTCACCTCGGTTTAAGTGAGGGGCATACAATTATTTATCAATATAACAAGGATAAATTTTATTACAGAACTTCCGGGGTTGGATTTGCGGTCAGAGGAATCATAGGTGCTAATTTTATACCCAAAAATACTCCATTAGAATTCTACCTCGAATTCGGACCGCTTATCGGTATTTCGCCCGATTTCGGCTCGGTATTCGAAGGTGCCGTAGGTTTTAGATTTTATCCTTAATAAATTTGTTTGTAGTGGTTGACCAGAAAGTAATAATTTAAAAATGGGACACAGATTATGCAGATTTCAAGAGCTTGTCCCGTGTATTGTACGGGGGCTTTCCACAGATTATTAACTGAAAATTACTTTCTGGTCACGCTCGAATTCTTGCGCTTTTACATTCCCAATATAATGTTGGAGAGGTTTGGGCTGCTTTTTATATTTCCTCAATCTCAATTTTACTAACATTCTTTTTTTCATCAACCGCAAAGCAATTGATCTCGTTATCGGCGACAGAATAAATTAAGTATTTTATCGAAGTATCGTTAGCAAGGCGAACATCTTCTTTCGACATTCTTGCTGGTGAATTCGGATGGGAATGATAAACGGCAATTAGACCGGCTCCTTTTTTCCGTGCATATTTTAACGCCTTAAACTGTTCCGCCGGATCGAATGTAAAATGTTCATTCGATTTATCCATATTTGTCATATAAATAATATCTGTTACGGTGTTGTCTATTCCGATAAGATATCCGCATGCTTCAACGGGAAAATCTTTTTTGCTGTGCTCTGCAATTTTATTAATTATCTCTTTGGGAATTTTGAACATAGCTTAGCCTTTTTCAATCGTCACTACATGAATATCGTCCCTCAGATTTTTTATTTCAATAACCTTATTGCCCTGTTCGGTAACTGTCTTAGGAACATTTTCAAGCGGTTCGCCTTCCTTTAATATTACTTCGAGAATATCACCTCTGGATAGTTTCTCGAGTTCGAGTTTGGTTTTTACGAAAGTCATAGGGCAATGCTCTTTTGTAATATCGAGTTTTACTGTTTTCATATAAACAATATTTCTCCTTTCTCTGCAATATTCAAAAATTTAGCAACTCCAAGAATCTCTTTAATCTCAGGAATGAAATCTTCTTTTTTCAATCCAAGTATATTAATTGACATTTCGCACGCATAGAAATTAACTTTAAGCAGTATTGATGCTTCTATTAATTCTTTTAACGTTGCGACATTTCTTTTCCTCATGAGATTTGTCATCAGTTTTGGACTTGCGCCGGCAAAGTTAAGTCTGCTCAAAGGCAAATGAGAAAAACCTCCCATCAAGAAATTAAACGTTCGGGCAAGAAATCCTCTGCCGATGGCATTTCTATTTTTGTATTTTTTAATGACGTTCAACCCCCAAAAAGTAAAAAAGAGATTGACTTCATAATTAACTGCTGCCGCACCGGAAGCAATGGTAAATGCAGCAACAGCCTTGTCAAAATCGCCGCTGAATAAAACAATAGATATTTTCTTTTTCTCTGTCATTGTTACTGCTCCTTTATTTCACAAACTGGCTGCTCATAATCGTGAAGTTCTGTAATTGACGGATTCTTTCCGCAAACAGCACAGTTTTCATTTTTCTTTAGTTTAATTTCTCTAAATTGTGTCGTTAACGCATCAAAGGTTAAGAGTTTGTTTGTCAGTAATTTTCCTTTGTTAAGAATATACTTGAGTGCTTCGACAGCTTGAATGGTACCGATAACTCCGGCGACAGCACCTAAAATTCCGGCTTCGCTGCATGTTGGAATAACTCCTTTCGGCGGCGGCTCTTTGAAGATACATCTGTAGCACATATTGCCGGGTGTGTAAGTAAAAGTTTGTCCGTTAAATCTCAAAATGCCTGCATGAGAGTACGGTTTTCCTATCATCACGCACGCATCGTTAACTAAAAATTTTGTCGGGAAGTTGTCCGTCCCGTCAATTATAAAATCATAGTCTTTTATAATTTCAACAATATTTTGGGATGTCAACCTTATGTTGTATGTATTAACTTTTACATCTGGATTTATCTGCTCGATTTTGTTTTTTGCAGATTCAACTTTGGACAAATCTACATCCGGCGTGAAGTGGATTATCTGTCTCTGCAGATTGCTTAAGTCAACAACATCGCTGTCAACGATACCGAGCGTACCTATGCCGGCGGCGGCAAGGTAAGTTAAAACCGGCGAACCGAGCCCGCCCGCACCAACAACAAGAATTTTCGATTCCAAAAACTTCTTTTGTCCTTCCCCACCCACCTCGTTCAATATAATATGCCGGCTGTATCTATAAATTTGATCTTCGGAAAAATTCATTTTAATTACCTCTCAAATTTTTTCAAGTGATTGATTAAAATCTTCGATTATATCGTTTATATTTTCGAGTCCAACGGAAACTCTAATCATATTATCTGAAACCCCGGCTGACTTTTTCTCCTCTTCGGTACAATTAAGATAAATTGTAGAAGCCGGATGAATTATCAGCGTGCGGGTATCGCCAAGATTTGCTAAATTTTTTGCCAGCTTAAGATTATTAATAAATTTAAAACATGCCTTTTTAGATTCAAGAGAAAAAGTTAAAAGTCCGCCAAATTTACCGGCAAATTGTTTTTTCCCTATTTCGTAAAACTTATTTTCTTTTAATCCGGGGTAATTAACATTTACTACTTTTTTATGGTATTTAAGATGCTTGGCTAAGTCGAGCGTATTACTGCAATGTTTTTCCATTCTTAGCTGGGGAGTTTCTAATCCCATAATATGCAGGAAAGCATTAAACGGCGATGGTGTAAATCCAATGTTCTGATATATTTTTGAACGAGCTGCCGCAAGAAACGCAAGGTGCCCGGCTTTTTTACTTAACTCTTTAATTTTATCAACAGACGAATTTTTCCAGTTATAGTTTCCCGTATCCACCAAAATTCCGCCGATTGCAGTTCCGTTTCCGGTGATATATTTTGTTGCCGAATGAACAATTATATCCGCACCGAAATATTTTGAACGCCACAAATAGGGAGTGGTAAGTGTATTATCAACTACAAGAGGAACATTATTCTCTTTGGCAATATTTGAGAGCAGCTTCAGATCGGAAATTTCCAGTTTAGGATTGCTCAACGATTCGAGAAAAATCAGCTTCGTTTTTTTATTGATTAATTTTTTCAGAGAATCCGGATTGTTAAGATCGGCATAGTTAATTTTAACGCCGTATTTTTTCATTACTTCGTTAAAGAATAAATACGTTCCGCCGAAAAGAGATTCTGAAGAAATTATTTCATCTCCCTGTTCCGTTAAAGCAAAAATGACCGTTGCGATTGCAGCCATTCCCGATGCTGTGGCAACTGCGCCTATCCCTTCTTCGAGTGCGTTCAATCTTAATTCAAAAGCAGTAATTGTGGGATTAGAAATTCTTGAATACACATAACCGAATCTTTTTCCCTCAAATACTTCCGATAGTTCTTCAGCGGTATTAAAAGAGAACGCAGCACTTTCATAAAGCGGAACAGATGTGGCAGTGCCGGTTTTGTTTGTTCCGTCTAATCCGATGTGAATTGCTTTTGTTTCAAATTCCAAAACTGCCTCCTCCCATGAAATATAAAAATTCAATCGCGTCCGAATCCTTGATTTGTATTTTTTCGTACTCTGATTGATCAATTATTTCACCGTTTAATTCTACGGAAACCATCTGAGGCACTTCAACATTTTTCAGTTTCAGCAGTTCAGTTACGGTAATTTTTTCATGGTCTATGGTTTCAAGATTTCCGTTAATTGTCAGCTTCATTGCATGCTCCGCATTTGTTATTCAAAAATGATTTTAAGTCTTTAAAGAATGATTGAATTGTTGAACGACTGAATGTAAGAGAACCATTCAATCAATCAGACATTCAAACATTCAGTTATTTTTCTTTACAAATATTTTCCACTTGCCAGTATCGGTTCTTTCTTCAGATAAGATTGAGTGCCCATCCTGTTTGAGCGAACGCGGGACATTTTTAATTGGCGTTCCATCGTCAAGTATTACCTCAAGAATTTTTCCTGTTTCCATTGTTTCCAGCTTAAGTTTTGCTTTAACATAATTGAAAGGACATGAAACACCTTTCAGGTCGAGTGTTTCGTCTGCCGTTAGAATATTTTCAGAATTCATTTCCATCTCCGTTATTTTTTGTGCATTCCATAATTTTTAATGTGGGCTGCAATCTTAAATAAGATTTGTCGCAGTCGGCAACAAATTCTTTGGTATACTCATAAAATCCCATTACGGATTCTTTTCCAGCTTCGGAATATTTCGATTTCAAAAAAATGTCTTTTATATTCGACCAATCGCCGCAGAGCCATTTTTTAGAGACAATCCTCGCTGTAAATTCATTTAATATTTCTTCTTCTTCCTGCGGTTCAATACCCTCGAGATAAACAAACATTTTTGCACATTTCAGCAGTGAATCAAGGCATTTCTCTTTAACCGATTTCCAATCCTCAGCCTTTATTTCGTCTTCTGATTCGTAAATATTACGTATTGAATCAAAAAGATTAACTGCCATCAAATCCAATAAACTTCCGGCACATTCGCCTCTGCTTTCGGCTTCCATTTTAAAGTTTTCTTCAATACCGGGTTCTTTATAAAATTCGGGCAGTTCGGCGCCGGCTTTGGAATATTTTGCAAGTATTCTTCTGAAAACATCGATTCCGGTTCTGTCGACAAATTCAAAAAACTGCTCACCGTCTTTTTTGTTGTTAACCCAAAATTCTTTTACATCTTTAATGAATAAATGGGCATGCACCGCCGGAATTTTTCCGATTACACGACCAATCCTTTCTCTCTGATAAAAAACATTTCCGCCTAATAAGACTACATAATGAGGAGATAATTTTCCGTCCACTTTAAGGGAAGCTCCGAATAAACCAATATCGCCGAGATGATGCTGCCCGCAAGAATTAGGGCAACCTGAAATGTGAAGTCTGATGCCGGCAAGGCTGTCAATGTTTTCCCCGATGTACTCAGCAAGGTTGTAAGGATGAGTAACCGCAAGACGGCATGAGAATGCACCCGGACACGAAACAATGTCCCTGGTAGATTGGTTTATTTTGCCGAAGAATTCGTTTTGAACAAGAAAGTTGTAAACATCGTAAATAAAATTATTCTCGATCCATGGAACAAGAATATTTTGAGCCGGCGTTATAACTGCATAGCCTGCACCGAAACTGTCTGCAAAATCTGCAACGGTTCTTAACTTAGCCGGAGTTAAATTCCCCAGAGGAAGTTTAATCATTACAGCTTTGTAGCCCGACTGTTTTTGTTCTATTAGGTCTTTTCTGTACAAATCCCAATAACTGTTATCAAGATCAGCTAATGAATTAAAAGTCGGTGTTTTCAATCTCTTTGAGTTGGATGGTCCATCGTTCCTTCCATTTTTAGTTGGAGCAGGTAACGGAAAATTTTCTACATAATTGTTTAATTCATCTTTAATATTTCTGTGCTGCTTCAAAAAGTTAAATTCACCGAACAGGAGCTCTTTAAATTTCTCAAAGCCTATCCTAGCAATTAAAAATTTCATTCTAGCTTTGTTTCTGTTTTTTCTTTCCTCCGTTCCGTGCTTGTGGAAAACACGCAGAGCAGCTTCAACCAAAAGATAGAATTCATCCACAGGTATAAAATCCGTTATCAAATGAGAGGTCATAGGAACAGATCCGAGACCACCGCCTATGTAAACTTTGAAACCTCGGCTCTCCTTTCCGTTGTAATGAATTTGAGGAATGGCACCTATATCGTGTATTCTTGAGTACGCATTATCGGCTTCACTTTCGGAAAAAGAAATTTTGAACTTCCGCGGCAGAGTTGAGGAAAGAGGATGCCTGAGAAAATAACGCGTACAAAAAACAGCGTAAGGAAGAACATCGAATTTTTCATCCGGACTTACTCCAGCCAGATACGAAGCAGTGACATTTCTGATAGTGTTGCCGCAGGCTTCTTTTGTGGTTATGCCGGAATCGGCAAGCATTCTTAAAACAGTGGGTATGTTTTCGAGATTGACATAATGCAACTGAATATCCTGCCGCGTAGTTAGATGAGCATGACCCGAACCGGCGTACAGTTCAGTAATTGCAGCAATTTTTCGTAATTGTTCCGAAAGAATAAATCCACCCGGAATCTTAATTCTTTGCATGTGCGTGCCTTCGTCGTGATGCCGGACTCCATAAGTTCCAAAAGTTAACCTGTAGCTTTTAAATCTTTCTGGATGAATTTCGCCCGCATACAGCTTTTTTATAATTTCTTCATATTCATCAATTTCTCGATAAACATTATATCCTTTGTTAATATCTATCTGCTGCCATATTTTTAACTGTTCCATTTTAAAATCCTTTCGTTTTATTATTTAACACTTCGCATCTTCATACATTTTATTAGTACTAAAATGTGGCAGTATTTTCGAAAAATTAACTACATCCCCAAATACAATAACGGCGGGAGAACTGGCATTGTTTGCAAGTTCGATTAAATTTTTCAACGTTCCAGTAAGTACTTTCTGATTAATTCTTCCAGCATTGGAAATAACCGCAGCAGGTGTGTCTTCGTCAACGCCTTGCTCTGCTGCATGTTTAATAATATTTTCTGTTTGAGTTAATCCCATCAAAACAATTGTTGTGTGATTTTTTCTTTTCAAAAGGTCTATCCAAGAGGAATCAAAAATACAGTTCTTTAAATGAGCCGTTACTACCGAAACGGAAGATGAAATCTCGCGTGCAGTAGGCGGTATTCCTGCGCAAAGCGGTGCAGTATTAATTGATGATAAACCTGGAACAATTTCGATTTCGATGTTATTATTTATCAGAAATATCGCTTCTTCGGCGCCGCGCCCGAACAAATACGGATCGCCGTTTTTAAGCCGCCCTACTCTAAATCCTCTCGAAGCGTAATCAAGCATCAACCTGTTTATTTCATCCTGCGGCATTGAATGCTTTCCTTTGCATTTACCCGAGTATATTTTTTCCACTCGTTCGGGAATTATTTCGAGAATATCCTCAGAAACAAGGTGATCATACAAAACAACATCAACACCATTCTGCAAAAGATTGTATGCTTTTACTGTCAGCATATCCACGCCGCCGATACCGCATCCTATTAAATAAACCCTGCCGAATAATTTCAGTGTTTCTTTAAGCGTTTCTTCGGGATTAATTATTCCTCGTTCTCTTTGAAGTAATTTTTTTTCAGATAAGCTGCCTAATTGCGACGGCAGATATTCTTTTATTTTATTCCGCACTATTTGAGTTATTGTCGGACTCGCGCCGTTGCTCGATACGGCAATTTTTAAATTTTTGTAAACAAGCAGAGATGAAAAATAAAAATCGCATTCTTCGGGAATGTCAACCGTGTTTAAAAGAACAAATCTTTCTCTCTTAATTTCTTTTATCAGTTCATTTACTTCTTTGCTGCCGGTTGCATTAATAATTATGTTGTAATTTTTCGCATCTTCTTTTTCAAATTTTTTTTCGAAATAATGGAACCTGTAATTCTTCAATTCGCTGCAGATTTCTTGAGCTATAACAAAAAAGTCAATATTATTTTTAAGAAGAACTTTTATTTTCTGGAGCGCAACTTTTCCTCCTCCTATTAGTAATATTTTAGGATTTCTCAACAGCACAGGCAGCGAATTTATGCTGTACTTTTCTTTCTCTTTCATGGTTAGTTAACTTAAAATTATTATTGATGTTCAAGTATTTTTATAATCATAATTACCAACCCTCTTTATTTCCCAATGCGGAAAATGTTTTTTGATAAGATTATAAAGTTCGCTCTCAAACTCGGAATAATTTGGCGCTGCGACTTCTTCTTTCTGAGTCAACCCTTCTGTAATAATTCCCCCGCCGGCAATATCATATTCATCCACAATTACAAACCGGCTTGTATTTTTTATTTGTTCTATTAAATCAAAGCAGACAGGATTTTTCGTTTCAATTATTAACTGTG
>DYLN01000023.1:15918-33604 GCA_020722085.1 Melioribacter roseus | reverse complement strand
AAAGATTACTTTTTAGACAACCTCACAAGTTTCGAATCCTATTGCATAATTTGGGATAAATAAGGTGCTTTGTTTTCCATGCGAGAAATTTCTTAAGAAGTTGTCCCCACAAGTTGACCTGCACGAGGTTTTGCAGTGAATCTAAAGTCTCTTCAAAAAATGAACGATGAAAAAGAAGTCATAAATTCATTGCAGGAATTTCAGATATTCAGAAATATAAAATTCCGCCGATTTCATTTTATATTGCATGATATATCTTGGGTGATCTAAGGTGATAATTTTATTGAAGAGTGAAAGTTCATTATTAAAGGTTCTTAAAAATTCTGCATTTTTTCTACCCAGACTGATTACATAATTTTTTTTTGCTCCAAACTGAAACTGTTTTTGAAGAAAAAGTTTTATATCGGTTTTTAATTGGTTGAACAATTTTTTGCTTTCATAATAGTTATAATTTTTTCCGTTTTTAATTAAAGCAAGTGGATAGAGGGCAGAAACATAATAACGTGAATAAAATTTTGCAGCGCCGCCGTAAGCATTAATTACCTCGTAAAAAAACTTGCTTGAAAGCTCTGGCTTTTTCTCAAATGAATTTTTAATTCCGCAGTTTTCTTCCAATCGTATCGGGTCAGTAAATGAAATGCCGGTAATGCCTCCGCCAAATCTGCCGGGATTTATTCCAAGGATAAATATCCTCTCGTTTTTATCGTTATAAAACTTTACAAAGAATTCTTTGATAACTTCCCTTACCTCTTTTGATTTATAAGGATTCATAATTTTAACGGGAGAAATCAATTTTCGGGCAGGGATTAAGTTAAAGAAAAAATTTACTGCTCTTTCTGCGAAAGTATCTTCTTCGTTTCTGGGAATTTTTCCCGATTTAATCTGATGTGAATTTTTCACGCGTTTCCTCTATTGATATTCCTTTTTGTTTTAAGCCGTTCAAAATAAAATCGGAGGCTTCTTTGTTTGCGCCGATAAGCTCAGGCGGAAAAATTCCTTTTTGAGTAAAAAGTCCAGCGGCACACAATCTGACGCACATAGTTGCCATAGAACCTGTTGTTCTTGCCATCGAGTGGATTTTATTTTTTTCATCGAATTTGTCGAGCATGTTAAAAATAAACTTCATTTTGGTTTTATCTTTTACTCCTTCTACAACAACTCTTAGAATTGTTATGTCCTTATCATTTTCAGTAAGTGCCAGCGATTTGCCCAGCACCTTCGATGCAATTTCAAAAGGTGAAACGGCTACGCCTTCCAGCATCAATTCTTCTTTGTCTAAAAATCCTGCTTCTTTCAGGAGTTCAATTTTTTCTGCATGTCCGGGATAACGTAGAGTTTTCTCTCTCATGTTCTGAGCTTTTATTGTTTTCATCAAAGTCCTCAAGCCGTCGCTGTTGAAAGCTTCGAGTTTTCCTGCTCCCTCAAATTCAATTAATTCAATATCCGTAAGTGCCGGAAGAGTCAACATCTTTCCGTTTTCAATTAAACGTGCGGGACGAATATATTCTTCAAGAAGATCGGTTACGGAAAAAACAGTCTTGTATTCAAGTTTGTTGTCTCTTTTTTGAGGCAGCCCGCCCACAAAAATTTGTACATTGTCAACTGAGTCAAGTTTTGAAACTGCTTTGCCAATAAGCAGATTGCTGATGCCGGGGGAAACACCGCAGTCGACAAAAGCTGTTACGTTGTTTTGCCGGGCAAGTTTGTCTAACAAGAAAGGGTCTTCCTCATAAAAAGCAATGTCAATCACATTTTTCTTTGATTCAATTATTGTTTTAAGTGTTGAAAAGCCTAGGAAACCGGGAACAGCGTTTACTACAATGTCTTTGTCTTTTATTATTTCCCGTATGTTATGCTGAATTGAAAAATCTATATTTATTGTGTGGACTTTACTTCCTAGTTTTCTTGTAGAGAATTGATTGATATCCGCTGCGGTTACGTCGAAGTCCGCATCTTCCGAAAGATCCTGTGCAATTGGTCCTCCGATAAGTCCGGCGCCAAGGACAATTATTTTTTTCATTTTATTTTCTATTCAAAAAAATTACATAAAAATAAAAAAAGGCTAAAAGAGATGGTAACCCATTTGAGGTCACAATTACGGTATCACTCCGGTTAATTTGGCAGCCATAATTAAAACAGCAATTACAAGGATAAGCTTTATGAACTTATCTCCCTTTTTAATAGAAATTTTTGCTGCCCACCATCCGCCTAATGCATTGCCCAAAGCCAGAGATATTCCCCAAAACCAGTTTACATTTCCATTAATTATAAAAATTATGAGTGCGGGGATTGTCAGCATAAGGACAATAAAAACCTTGTGCATGTTCACAAGGATCAGACTAAATTTCATAGCTCTTTGCAACACTGCCATTAACAAAAATCCGATTCCTACCTGAATGAATCCACCGTAAAAGCCGATGAGTAAAAATGAAATTATTGTTAACAACGATAGTTTTTTACTCTCGTCATCCAATGAACTATTATTGCGCTGTTGCGGCAAAAAAATAGTTATGGTTATTCCGATCATTATTACTGCGAGAATTTTCTGAAATAACTCGTCACCAATTTTAACGGCGATAAGAGCGCCCAAAACTGCTCCCGGCAAAGTAAGCAGAGATAATTTTACACTAAGATTAAACTGCCTGTACTTTTCTTTTTTGTCGGTCGCAGGACTTTGTTCGCCTCGCTCTGCTATCGGAGCGGGTCGTACTCTGCGAGAATCAGACATCCACGCTACGGCAGGGTCATTTTGTGATTTGTGGAAAGCGGAAACTGCAGATAAGTTTTGAAGTAATACTGCAATTCTGTTTGTTCCGTTTGCAGTTGCCGAATCCAGTCCCAAAAAAATTAAGGCTGGTAGAGTTAAAGACGAGCCGCCCCCGGCATTTACATTAATAAATGCTGCAGCAGCTCCGATAACAAAGAGTATTAGCGAGTAAAGAAAATCCAATAGTACTCCTAAAAAGAGATCTCATTTTATAAAAAAATTGCTTGATGTTTCAAAACTAATTCGTCCATTGTGTGGTCGAGTGTTTCATTTATTATCTGCCGGGATTTATCCGACATATGCCAGTCAATAACTTCTTTTATTCCTTCGGTTAGTGGAATTTTTGCAGAAAATTCCGGATTTAAGTTTTTTATTTTGCTGTTATCAAAAATTGCCGTATAAGCTTTGTCGCCTATTAAATTTTCTCCCCAGACTTTATCGTATTTGGCAATAACTTCCGAAGGGATGTGAATAATGTCCGGTTCAACGCCGAGTGCGCTGCCGTAGAGCAAACAAATTTCATCCCATGTGTGAAACTCATCGCTTGTAATATGAAAAGCCTCGCCGATTGCTTTTGGATTGCCAAGCAGACCGATAAATCCTTCCGCAAAATCCCGGCTGTGCGTAACAGTCCATAACGAGGTGCCGTCGCCGTGTATAATAATTTTTTTCTTTTTTATGATTCTATTTACTGCGGTGTACCTTCCGTAAAGTGTAATTCTTGTTTTGTCATAAGTATGTGAAGGACGAACAATGGTTGCGGGAAAATTGTCTTTATGAAAAGCATCGGCTAAAAATTGTTCGCACAAAATTTTATTGTGAGAATAGTTCCAGTAGAAATTTTCCAGCGGGTCTGTTTCTCTAACAGGAAGATTCAAAGGTTTTTTGTAAACTGAAGCAGAGCTGATAAAAATATACTGCCCGGTTCTCTCGTGAAATAGTTCGAAGTCCCTTTTCACGTCTTCGGGTTTGAAAGCAATCCAGTTAACGACCACATCGAAAATTTCTTTTTTAAGGAGAGTTCTAACTGCTTCATGGTCGTTTATGTCAGCCTTTATGTTTGCCGCTCCTTTAGGAGGTTTTCTGAGTGATTCACCACGGTTTAGTAAAAAAAGCTGGTGTCCTTTTTCAACAGTCAATTCGGAACAAGAAGAGCTTATTACTCCCGTGCCCCCAATGAATAAAATTTTCATAAAACCTCCTTCTGTTACGAAAATTTTAAAAAGCACTCCGCAAAATAATAAATGAGCCGAAACAAATTATATTTCGCTATGTAAGAAGACTGATTTGTAACCCGAGCCAATTTTATTTTAATCGAATTGCGTATAATTGTACCGCTTAAATAAAGGTAACTATGGATGCATATCTTCAAATATTATTCAGCAGCATTCTTTTGAGTATCGTGCATGCTTCACTGCCAAGCCACTGGCTGCCGATAATAGCAATTGGAAAATCGGAAAAGTGGAGCCGGACAGAAGCTTTGACTGTAACTGCAATTACAGGTACGGCGCACACAATAAGCACTATTCTTATTGGAATAGCTGTAGGAATTATCGGCTACAAATTATCCGAGTCGTATGAATTCATCACAAAACATGCTGCACCATTTATATTAATTGCACTTGGATTAATTTATTTTTATGTCGAATACCGCCATTCAAGAATCAAAAATCATCATCATGAACATCATCATATAAATGTTGAAGGTATAATACACGAGCGTAGAAGTAAACATTCGATAATATTTACTCTCAGTCTTGCAATGTTTTTTTCTCCCTGTCTTGAAATTGAAGTCTATTATTTTACTGCCAGCCAGTTCGGCTGGGCGGGAATTGGCATTGTTTCTGTGGTTTACTTTTTTGTAACCGTTTTAGGAATGATGCTGCTGGTCGACCTCGCATCAAAAGGGGTGCAGAAACTGCGCTGGCATTTTTTGGAACATCATGATAAATTGATCAGCGGAATTGTTTTAATATTTGTTGGGCTGCTTGCTTATTTTGTTGTTTTATAAGTTATTGTTTTACTCCAACAGTTATTAAAAATTTTCTTACTGATTTAAGAGCATCTATAATGGTACAAAATAAAGAGACATTATATCTATTAATAAAAGTTTTCTTTGCTATTAGATGTTCGGTAAACCGCGGGCTTCTTCCGGACCTAATTCAGTTTCCCAGCCGTCATACTTTCCGTCATGATTACGGGCGATATACTCTAATTTCTTGCGCACTTTTGTCAATGTCCTGTAATCCGGAACTAAGTTTTTTGAGGCGAGGCAAAGCCAATTTTCACCATCGTACGATGATTCATCACATTCAGTTGAAAAACCTAAATTCATCAGTTCTTCTTCTGCCATTCTGGCTTTTTCTTGAGCTGGGAAGTATAGATAAAAATGAATAAGTCTTTCCTTAGAAAGATCTGCACTGCTTCGCTGGAGTAGATTCAAAACGGCTTCATCGGGAGTGATATCAATGTTTCTTGGGAGTGGTTTTAATTGCGGTTTATGTGTTTTATTTCTTTTGTTGTTCTTCATCTCTCAGTTCCTTTTCAATCTGTCAAAAATATTAAAAATTCTTGTGGAGTTATCAACTTTCATGCAACTTTTTTAATTTGCAAAATAAATTATCTAGAAAGGAGGAACAAATGGACTATACATTTCTCGGAAGAACAGGTTTGAGAGTAAGCAAAGTTTGTCTTGGTACAATGAATTTCGGTACTTACACAACAGAAGCTGACAGTCATAAAATAATGAACCGCGCCCTGGAGCTTGGCATTAATTTTTTTGATACCGCAAATGTTTACGGTGCAATGGGGGATTCTGCCGGAGTAGGTAACACGGAAAAGATTATCGGCAGATGGCTGGCAGAAGATAAAAGCAGAAGAAATAAAATTGTTCTTGCAACAAAAGTATATGGTAAAATGGGCGATGGGCCCAACGAATCCAAACTTTCTGCATACCATATAAAGAAGGCATGTGAAGATAGTTTAAAAAGGCTGCAAACTGATCATATAGACCTTTATCAGATGCACCACATAGACCGTGATACACCGTGGGATGAGATTTATCAGGCAATGGAGCAGTTAGTTCGTGAGGGAAAAATAATTTATGTGGGCAGCAGTAATTTTGCAGCATGGAATATCACTGAAGCATTTTATAAAGCGCGCGAAAGAAATTTTCTCGGAATTGTTTCAGAACAATCAATTTACAGTCTGCGAAATCGTCATATTGAATTGGAAGTAATACCTGCTTGCAGAGCATTTGGAATTGGGCTGATTCCATGGAGTCCAATGGGCGGAGGAATTTTATGCGGTGTTCTTGAAAAAGCAAAAGAAGGAAGAAGAACCCGCGAGGCTATTCAAAAATCTGTTGAGAAACTAAAACCGCAGTTAACTGCGTATGAAAATTTGTGTAAAGAAATAAATCAAAAACCTGCAGATGTTGCACTTGCCTGGGTGTTGAGTAATCCGGTTGTAACTGCACCGATTATTGGTCCAAGAACAGTAAAACAACTTGAAGAAAGTGTTAAAGCGCTGGGTCTGAAATTAGACGAAAGCACAACCAAAAAATTGGATGAGATTTGGCCGGGACCCGGCAATCAAGCACCGGAAGCTTATGCGTGGTAATGAAGTTATTTTTACTTGAATGTTCCTATGTTTATATTATCTTAGAACCTGCACACGTTACATATAAGAAAGAAAAACCTCTAAAATCGAAGAACATGTTTTCATAAGTAACAAGGATCAAAAATGGAATACATTGAAAACCCGAAAGAATATTATCCGCCTATGCATTCGGTTGAGCATATATTAAACGGCACTATGGATAAAATATTTAAATGCGGCAGAGCGTTCAGCGCTCATATAGAAAAGAAAAAATCCAAATGTGATTATCATTTTGACAGGAATTTAACGCCCGAGGAAATTCTAATGCTGGAAGAAAAAGTCAACGCTGTTATAAAAGCAGATATGCCTATTTATGAGGAGTTCATGCCGCGTGAGAAAGCTGCTAAAATTTTTAATCTTTCAAGACTGCCGGATTCTGCCGGCGATGTTCTGCGGATTATAAAAATCGGGGATTACGATGCATGCCCTTGCAGCGGCAGTCATGTTCATTCAACTAAAGAAATTGGAGGCATTTTTAAAATCATTTCGACTAGCTGCGAAAACAACATACTCCGTATCCGGTTCAAGCTTACGGATAATAAATAATTTTAAATAAACTTTATCGTAAGACGTGTTTAACCGATTGCAAATTATTTTTCTGCAAATTAATTTTGCCTAAGCAAATTTTGCGGAGCTGGCATATGCCGGAAGAATTGTTCCTACACATCAAATTTAAAAACCGTAAGACAGGCGAGTTTAAAGACGGTTTTATTCATATCCCCGACGTTGAGAAGTATGCCGTGGGTTTGAAAAAATACTTTGACATTCACGAGTATAAAGTGATCGAAAAAAGGGTTATGAACAAAGAAGAATGGGAAAGACGGGGAAGGGTAAAAGTCGTTTAACATTTTTCTTGATCGCAATTAAATAAAACTTTTTCGATTGTTCCTCTTTATATACATTCCACACTGGAAATTACATTTTATTATCAAAAGCGGCTTAGACAGCCTCCATCAATTACTAATAAAAAATGTTTTACAAAAGAGTTCTACGGATATTTTTCAACGCTCAATGATCAATTTCCTGGATATTAAAAAGCGGAGACTGGCGGCGTCCACCTAAGTCCACCGCCTGGTTTGATCTAAACCATGTCTCCGAAGCGCAAACATAATAAATTAGTTCGTGCAGTTCCAATGTTCGTTTTATTACCCAAAATTTTTTTGCCGGATTTATTTCTTCGGGGTAAAATTACCGGCTTTTGTTTATTTTCACAAACCATAATGGTTGGCTACATTAAAGAGGAAATATTATGAAGAGATTTATACTAATTATCGCTGCTTTAATTGTTATTCTAATTCCGCACGTAACTTTTTCGCAGGATAAGTATCCGGATAAGATTCATCTAAAAGCTAATCTTGAATTTTTAGCTTCGGATGAACTTGGCGGAAGAGAAGCCGGTACACATGACGAAAAAGTTGCTTCTCTTTTTATTGCCTCCCGGCTTGAAGAATACGGTATTCTGCCTTTCGGTGACAGCTCGACTTATTTTCAAAATTTTAATTTGCAGTTGTCATCTTACAGTCCGAATTCACTTCTTACATTAATTAACAAAAATGGGACAATATTGGATAGTGCATCAGAATGGTTTGCCGGCAAAGACTTTGTAAGTGCTTCACGCGGGTTTTCGGATGATTATTATCTGAGTCAGTCAACAGGAATTGTATTTGCCGGATTCGGTATTAAAGCTGATGAATATAATTACAACGACTATTTGGATCTTAATGTGAAAGGAAAAACCGTAGTTGTTCTTTCGGGAGAACCGTACTCAAAAGATACAAACTATTTTGCGGGCGCAAAGAGAACAAAATATTCGATGTTAAACATGAAAGCAGAGACTGCAAAACAGATGGGTGCTGCGGGCATTCTTGTGCTTTCAAATGATATGATTACAAAATACTGGGACTTTTTAAGTGAGCGGACAACATCACCAAATTACAAATTGCTGAAAGATACCGAAACAAATGAACTTGCAAACGGAGATATTCCTGCTTTTATTATTAGCAATGATTTTGCTTGGAAACTTTTTGATGGTGAAACTTATATGTTTAATGATATTCAGCAGCTCGAAGAAAATCATGATAAACTTCCTCATTTTGTTTTGAACAAGCAATTAAAGTACAATCTTAAAATAAACATCGATCTGGTGAAAGCAAGAAATGTTATAGGGATATTGCCGGGAATCGATCCGAAGTTAAAAACTGAATATGTGGTTATGAGCGCTCATTACGATCATCTCGGAACAAGACGCGGTGTGGTTTATAACGGTGCCGACGATGATGGCTCAGGTACGGTTTCTGTTTTGGAATCTGCAAGACTGCTTGCAAAAATTCATAGTAATAAAAGATCAATACTTTTTGTTTTTCACACCGGCGAGGAAAAAGGATTGTTAGGCTCGGAGTACCTTACCTCCACCGTTAATTTTATGGATAAAATTATTACCGATATAAATCTGGATATGGTGGGAAGAGGATCGGGGGATTCGATTTATTGTATCGGCTCGAATAAACTGAGTACGGAATACTATCAATTTGTAAAACAAACGAATGAAAAGACATCGCAGCTTTTTTTAAATTATAAATTCGATGACCCGAATGACCCGGAAAGATTTTATTACCGCAGCGACCATTACAATTATGCAAAGTTTAATATTCCTATTGTCTTTTTCTTTGATGATATGACGGTTGATTATCATAAACCTACGGATGATGTAGATAAGATAAACTTTGATAAAATCGCTGAAGTGGTAAACCTTGCCTACTATCTTGCGCTTGATTCGTCAAATAGAGAAAACAAATTTGTAATTGATAAGACTGAAACGTTAACTAGGTAGAATGCAGAGTGAAGAGTGTAGAGTGTAGAGTGAAGAGTGAAGAGTTCTACTTTAAACAAGATCAAAGATTAAAACTGCCTAAAGTGAACCTCGCTTAAAGCAAGTAAAAAGTGAGTCCGTAAAAACTTTTATACTCCCATTTTTCTTTTCTTTTCTCTTTTTGCATTCCCCTTTTGTTTATTATCTTGTGTCTCCTATCTTCCATTTTAACCACCGAAGCTTTAGCGTAGGTGTCAAACATCTCCCCTCCTATATCCCTTCTGTATGCTTCGTTTATAAATTTTACCGGATTCTTTAACCTTTGGTCTTTGCTTGGGAAGTGGGATACGGAGTTTTTTCTTTTTTGTTTTTTTCTTCATTTATTACTTCCTAAAATTATATTACGGCTATTGCTTTAATTCAAATATACTCTTAAAATTATTTTAAGCAAGTTTGAAAAATTGTTTAGCACTCTTTTAATACGAAAAATTAAATTTTAACACAGGAAATATTTTATGAAAGATGACAATTTTTCGACTGATGATTTATCCCCCGAAAGAAAAACCCGCAATTGGATTGTCTATCTATTTATTTTTATAGCGATAATTCTTTCGTTCATTTTTTACTTTTTCCCTTTCCAAAATATTTTTGAAAGAAAAACGGTTGTTAAAAAAATTTATTTTGCGGATGTTATTACGCAGTCTCACCTTGAAATAATCAAAAAGTTTAATGAGAAATTTAAAGGAAGAATAGAAGTTATTCCTGTCGATTTCGGTTACGAAAAATTCACTACAAATAAAAGAAAAGAGTTAATAACAAGAGCTATGCGGAGCCAGAGCAGCCGTATAGATATTTACTCTATCGATCAAATTTGGATACCGCGATTTGTAAAATGGGCTGAGCCGCTTCAAAAATATTTTAACCAGGAAGAATTATCGCAGATAATCAAACCGGTTCTCAAAACGTGTGAATATAAAGATACTCTTTACGCCGTGCCGCTGTTTATGGATCTCGGTATTCTCTATTACAGAAAAGATATTGTTGAAAAAATGCCGGAAGGCAAAAGATTGGAATTTCTTATTAATAAAGGAGCGGCGTGGGAAGATATTCTTTCCGTCCGAAATCAAATCCCTTCAAAATATCTTTATGTTTTTCAGGGGAAGCCTTACGAAGGATTGATATGTAATTTTCTCGAATTGATAAAAGGAAACGGAACTGATATTGACGACAGACCTTTTATAAATCTTAACGATGCCGGCATTAAAAACAGTCTGGTGTTTTTGGTTGACTTGATTTATAAATACCATGCTGTACCGAAAGACGTTATAAATTTTGAAGAAGCAGAATCTTTCAAGTATGCTGTCTCAAACAATATTCCCTTTTTTAGAGGATGGCAGACAATGTCGCGCATAGTTAATCTGTCCAAAGAAGATTCTGTAAAACTTAAATACCTTGCTAAAGCCCCGCCGCTTCATTTTAAGGGATATGATTCATATTCGACAATTGGAGGATGGAACCTGATGATTTCCCGTTATTCTCAGGAAAAAGATGCTGCTGTTACGTTCATAAAATATGCGACTTCAAAAGAAGCACAGGAAATTCTCTTTTCTCTGGGCGAATATTTACCAATTAATAAAAATTTTTATCAGGATGACAGTCTTTTGACCGAATTTCCTCAGTTGAAATTTTACAAAGGGCTTTTGAAGAAAACAATTCAGCGTCCTTCACTTGAAGAGTATACTAAAATCTCCGATTTAATTGCAGGCAATATAAATGCAGCTTTAAAAAAAGAATTGTCCGCAGCGCAAGCACTTTCAAAATCAGAAGAAGAAATTAATACAATGCTTCAATCGAAAAGATAAAGCTAAGAAAAACGAGGCATAAGATGAGATTGCTAAAGGAATTTAAGTCGTATCATTTTCAGCTTTACCATGTTATAATTCTTATAATAATTGTTATTCTTTCCCAGGTAATGCTGGCATATATAAATGTTCGTTCGGTAGATAATGTTGTAAACAAATCTATGGAATTGTACAGGTGGGATACGGCAGAAAGATTGGCGGATTTAGCAACTACCTCGCTGGAACTTTTACTTCAGCCCACTTTCAATTCACCCGAGGTCACATCGCAATTTCGTGCTTCAACATCCGAAGCACTTGATTTTACATTAAGCCAGCAGATACTACAGAAGAATGTAGAAGACATTTGTCTGCTGTTCAAAACTCCCGACGGTAAAATTATCGATATTGACCAGGGGAGCGATCTTTTTGATTATTTAACAAAGGGTAGATTGCCTAACCATGCATCTGCTAAAAAGCGGGAGGAAGCAAAAGTGTGGTTCCAAAGGTCTCAAACCACACTTTTCAAAATGGAATCAATAGCTACACTGAAAGAAGGTTCACATACATTTCATATTCTCGTTCCTTTTTCGAAACACGGCGAGGTGCTTGGAGCAGTTTATTTGAGAGTTTCACCGGATTTTAAAAATATTACACAGGCAGTCGCCAGTTCTTACGATCAAAGCGGTGCTCTGATATCTGCTGTTATTCTTTTAAGTCTGCTCGCAATGTTTTCTATTTCGACTTTTCTCGTTAAAGACAGAGATATGGCTCAGCGCCAGTTATACAAGCACAAGGAAAAAGAGCTGAAACAGAAAATTGAAACACAAAAGGAATCGTTCTTTACGAAAAGAATTTACCATGCTCATCACAAAGCTGAAAAAATCGTAGGTTTTATAAAGGAAGATTTGCGGAATCTTACGCATGACAATCTCGAAATTATAAGAAACCGCCTATCCAAATATTCCGGATTTATGGGAAGGGTAATTTACGATATGAAAACATATAACCCGCCTGTAAATGTTATCAGAAATTTTACATTTAACACCAACATCAATAATGTAATCGAATTTTTAGTGAACAATATTTTTAAACGGGTTTACAAAGAAGGAACGCAATATTCTTTTAAATTGGTCCCAGATCCAAATCTGCCCGCCGTAAATATTAATGAGTATATTGTCTGGCAAATATTGGAACCGTTGATTCAAAATTGCATAGACCACAATAGAAGCGGAAATATCACAATTGAAATCAAAACTGCTTTTGATAAAAATGAAAACAAAACATACATCTATATTACGGATAACGGTTCGGGAATTGCTGCTCATTTGTTAGAATTGGATGCATCCGGTATAAAAAAAATATTCCTTGAAAATTCCACAACAAAAGATACCCTCGGACATGCGGGCTACGGTTGTTATATTGCGTATGAAATCTGCCGGCTTTGCGGCTGGATGTTGGATGCATGCAATACTGAGAACGGTGCATTATTTAAAATTACAATCATTAATTAAAAACATACATCACCATGAAAAAAAACAAAATAAACGTTTTAATAATTGAAGACGAAGAATTTGATGTGCGGAGAATTCAAAACACGTTAAAACTCTACGGCAGCATTATTCAGATTAAAGATATTGTTTCTACAGGACAAGATGCGCTGGAAAGTTTGAGAAAAACTCAAGGACAATTTGACGTGGTAATTTTAGATTATCAAATTTCCGGCGGACTTTACGGTAAAGAATTAATTAAAGAAATTAAATTGATTGATCAGACAATACAGGTAATAATAATTACCAAAATGACTATCAACCAATCCGACCCGGAATTTGCCAATGAATTAATTGAAAACGGAGCGTTTTGGTTCGGTACTAAAAATCCAACAGATATGGAAGATTACGTTTACCAGCCAACCGATTTTATTCTTGCCGTGATGAACGGCTACGAGAAGAGGAAGCTTCAGCTCGAAAATAAAAAACTCGAGATTGAAAAAACACGTTCGAACAACAAACTCGAAAACAACATTCTTGCAAGAATGAACAGATGGAAAATGATAGGCTCCTCCGATGCGTCAAACAATATAAGATTATTAATTGAGAAATATTCACAAATAAATGCCAATGTTTTAATTACTGGTGAATCGGGAACCGGTAAAGAACTTGTTGCAAGGAATATTCATTACAAAAGCAAAAGAAAGTTTGAAAGATTTGTAACGGTAAATTGCTCTGCTATTCCGTTCCAATTAATTGAAAGCGAATTGTTCGGCTATGAAAAAGGATCGTTTACGGATGCTAAGCAGGATAAAGCCGGACTTTTCGAACAGGCAAATGAAGGCACGTTGTTCCTAGATGAAATCAGCGAACTGCCTCTTGCAGCCCAGGCAAAATTGCTGCGCGTTCTCGAAACCGGAGAAGTAGACAAAATCGGCAGAAAAGATACAATTACCGTAAATGTATCCGTTATTGCTGCAACGAACAAAAATCTCTTGCAGTTAATTAACGAAAAACAATTCCGCGAAGATCTTTACTATAGATTAAATATTCTGAACATACACGTCCCGCCTTTGAGAGAAAGACAGGAAGATATCAACGATTTGATAAAACATTACACAGAATTTTATGCTGGTGAACTCGGGGTTCCAATACCGCAATTTGAAGATGAAGCGTTAAATTATCTTCTCGAATTCTATTGGCCCGGGAATGTAAGACAGCTTAAGAACGTTGTACAAAGATTAGTTTTGCTGAGCAGCGGTAAAATAGACATAAACATGGTGGAATTTAGTCTCGGTAGCAAAAATATTTTCAGCGGATTTAATCTTTCGCTTACTCCCAAAGAAGACATTCTGCCGATGAAAGAAGCCGAGTTCGAATTCAGAAAACGTTACGTAAAGTTTGTCAGGTCTAACTCAAGTACCGATGCGGAAGCTGCCGCAAAACTTGGAATTGCCCCGCCTAATTTTCACCGCTTGTGTAAGGAACTGGGATTGAAATAATTGAATGCAGAGTTTAGAGTGTAGAGTTTAGAATGCAGAGTGTAGAGTGTAGAGTGTAGAGTTTAGAATGAAGAGTTCAGAGTTTTAGGGTCGTTCTGCGCTCAGCACTCATCTTTTCTTATCTCAAATGATAATCATCTTATTAATCTGATAATTCCATAAGCGGATGTAGTTTTTGTTAATACTACTTTCGACTCTTTAAATAAGAGCTTTCTGCTTGTTTTCAAAGGAAAATGCCATAATATGAAAAAATTACAACTAATAATTTCCCGGGAAATTTCCGGCATGTCATTTGCGTAATTTTTTTAAGTCATTTACTATCAAATACAAGCAAACTCTCTAAACACTTCATAAATTAATCGAGGGTACAACAAAACATGAGGAGGTCACATGAAAAATCTTTTTACAGGCATTAGGGAATTTTTTATCCCGTTAATGCTTGTTTTTCTTTTAACTGCTCATCTGTATGCACAAAATACCGGAACAATTTCCGGCAAAATTACGGATGAACAAAACAATCCAGTTCCTTTTGCAAATGTTGTTTTAATGGGTACAACCATGGGAGCTGCTTCCGATATTGAAGGCAATTACACTATCACCAGAGTTGCCGAAGGCACCTATCAAATTAAAGCAAGTGTTGTAGGATATAAAGCCTTGACAAAGGAAGTGACAGTATCTGCCGGCGAAACATCCACAGTTAATTTTACACTAACAGCGGACGTGCTCAATCTCGAAAGTGTCGTAGTAACCGGTACAATTTCACCGATTCCGAAATTGGAATCGTCAGTTGCGATCAGCACACTTACCCCCAAAGAGTTGGAACAGGCAAATCCTAGAAGCACCACTGAACAGCTAAGATATGTTCCGGGTTTTACAAGAGTAGAAAGTTCCGGCGGAGAAGTTAATGAAAATATAAGTGTTCGTGGAATTCTCGGCGTAGAATATGTAATGTTTATGGAAGACGGCTTGCCTGTATTTCCAACGATGCACACCTTTTTTATGAATGCGGATAATTTATTCCGAATGGATGAGAATATTCAAAGTGTTGAAATTGTCCGCGGCGGCAACTCAGCTTTATTTGGTTCAAATACTCCCGGCGCAATTATTAATTATATTAACAAAACTGGCGGTCCCACGTTTTCGGGAACAATAAAGGCGACCGGTGCCACGGAAGGACTGGCAAGGTATGATTTTAACATAGGCGGACCTATAAGTGAGGATTTAAGATTTAATTTTGGCGGTTTCTATCGTTATGACCGCGGTTCAAGATATCCGGGATTTCCGGGGATACGCGGCGGACAGCTTAAAGCAAGTCTTTTAAAACTTCTGGACAATGGTTATATAAAAGCTTCCTTAAAACTTATTGATGATAGAAATCAATTCATACTTCCCTTGCCATTTCAGAATCCGGACAATCCCGAGTATGTACCGGGATTTTCTGACTACGGCGCAATGAACACCGACGAGGCAAATAATCTGACTGTCCCGACACCTGCCGGCGATTTAAATTTCCCGTTAGACGACGGTTTAAGAACACAAGCTTACTGGCTGACTACGGAAATCAATTTTGAATTTCCAGATGATTGGACACTCAAAAACTCTGCTCAGCTTATGTCTAATAATCAAGGATGGAACGGAATTTTTACCGGTACACCGGTTAATGCAACTACCTGGGTTAATGGACTGGGATTACCTTCAGGCTCTACTTATCAATTGTTGTATACAAATCATTTTGATGCGAACGGAAACAAACTTCCATTCAATATGAATTCTAACGGCGGACTGGCATTCCTTTCACCGAGTACATTAGTAACGGTAAATAAACCGATGTCTGCATTTCAGGATCAACTTCAAATTCTTAAAACAATCGACAAAAAACATACGGTAACCCTGGGAGTTTATTTTGCTAATTATACTCAGACCAACAGATGGAACTTTGCCGATATTTTAATGGATGTAAGGGATAATCCATGGCTTGTTGACCTGGTTGTAAATACACCTTCTGGCACAGTAAATTATACAAGCAACGGTTTTAGGAATTATAATTCTCTCTATCGTAACGGAACCGGTTCAACCACAATCTTATCTACAATGCTTGGCGGATCATTCCAGCTTTCCGAACAACTGCGCGCAGATGTCGGATTTAGATATGAAATAAATGATTTTGTCCAGGATGCTGAAAACTACTCGGGGATTGACCTCGACAACGACCCGAATACACTGTATAACAATGAACAATGGGGAAATAAATCTTTCAGGCATTTCAAACGAAATATTGACGACTGGGCATTATCGGCAGGATTGAATTATAAATTAAATAATAATGTTGCTCTATATGCTCAGGGAAGCCGTGCATTTAAGATGCCCGCTTTGGATGAGTTCTTAGATGCTTCTGCACAGCAGCAGATCGATATATTTGGAAATAAGAGAGTTGTCACTTTTGAAGGCGGCGTAAAATATTCCTCACCAATCCTTTCTTTTACTGCTGATGCTTTTTGGGTTGAATTAACTAACATTATTGGACAAGGCTTTGAAACAGATCCGGTTACAGGAGAAGGTAAGTGGGTAGTAAGAAGTAGTCCCGATAATAGGGCAATTGGAGTTGAGGCAGAAGTTTCTGTTACACCCGTCGAAGGATTAAATATATTGGCTGTAGGAACCTACACGGATCCCAAGAACATAGAAGGTACCGGCACAGCTCTTACAGCCGGCGGGATTCCGAAGTTAATTGGAAATTTAAGTGCCCGCTACACCTATCAGAGATTCTCAGCTTATGCTGATTTTCATTATGTTGGTGCGAGAGACCAGGTCGATGCGCAGTATGACCCCGTCCTTGGGAAATATACGAAATATAACTTATACTGGACATTACCAGCTTACAATTATATGAATATTGGCTTGTCATACAGGTTCCCGGGAGAAGCAGTAACTTTATCATTTGATGTGTTAAATCTATATCAGTCAATTGGACTTGAAGAAGGGAATCCTAGAACGCCGGGTGTTAAAACATATTATTATGTTGCAAGACCAATTTTACCGAGAAGAGCAATGCTTTCGTTGAGTTACCAATTTTAATTAGATATTTTCTCTGTGCCTCTGCAGTAAAAACAAAAAGCCAACTGCAGAGGTACGGAGATACCGAGAAAGTTTATTATGTGAAAATTCCAAAGAATATGAAACTTCAAAAAATTTTATTCATTGTAGCTCTATCAATTTTTCAGTTTAATATTTCATCTGCACAGGACGAAGGATTTATTCTTTCAACAGATAAATTTCAGCCATACTTTCCTACTTACATTGGCAACGGGCATTTTAGTTTATCTTCGACTCGGTTAGGTACTGAAGTCGCTGAATCATATATGATAAAAGTTTACGACCACGGAAAAGATGATATTCCGCGAATCGCTCAACTGCCTGCGTGGAATGAAATAAATTATTTTAACGGCAGCGAATGGCTAAATAATTCTGCTGAAGATTCAACGCGGTTTGAAAATTACATCCAAAAACTCGATATGTATAACGGAACACTTGAGACAAACTACACATGGAATTCCGATAACCGGAAAACAAAAATCGATATTTTTAGTTTTGTTTCAAGAAGCAGTAAAAATCTTGCCGTT
>DYLN01000023.1:0-15818 GCA_020722085.1 Melioribacter roseus | reverse complement strand
AACAAAAATCGATATTTTTAGTTTTGTTTCAAGAAGCAGTAAAAATCTTGCCGTTATTAAATTTGAAATGACTACCGATTTTACGGATACGGTTGCTTTATCTTTTCCGCTGAAACAGCGTGAAGAACCGCAAAGATTAGCGCTTGCGAAGTTAAAAAAGATTGAACCTAATCTGCCCGGCGCATGGCCTAAAGAATGGTATCCAGGATTTATAGAAGTTATTGAAACTAATGCAAAAAAAGATTCTTCCGGTGGACAATTAACAATTTATTCTCGAAGCGATGTCAGTCTCGGTGAAACCGAGCCTGGGCAGGAAAGAAAAACTTTCATAGCTGAGTCAGCCGAAATCTTGATAGACAGCCAAATCAATAATCCTGTAATTTCTTTAAAAAAAGATAAAACATCCGCAAGTATTGAAGTAAAATTCCATGCAGCAAAAAACAATAAATATACTTTTTATAAAATCGTTTCTATTGTTTCCGGCTCGGGAAACAACAAAGAGCTGCTTCAAAAAGCGATTGGAATCTCTAAGAAAGCCAAAAAAGTCGGATTTGAAACCCTTTTTTCTGATCATAAAAAGGAATGGAACAGACTGTGGCAGACGGACATTATTGTCGAAGGAGATTTGTCATTCCAAAAAATTATCCGCTCGATGATTTACTATTTGCTTTGCAGTATTGACGACAATACAAACTTCAGCATTCCGCCGATGGGACTTTCAACATCCGGTTATTACGGTCATATTTTCTGGGATGCCGATACTTACATGTTTCCTCCCCTTCTATTGATGCATCCCGGCATGGCAAAATCTATGGTGATGTTCAGATTTGATGCTCTCAAAAGTGCAAAAGAAAATGCTGAAATCAATAAATACAAAGGTGCAATGTATCCGTGGGAATCCGATGAACTTGGTAAAGAGACTACACCTTTCTTCGCGTATCAAAATGCACTGGGAGAAAATCACATCGTTGGCGATGTTGCACTTGCTCAGTGGCAGTATTTTCTGGCTACACGTGATACAAACTGGCTGCGTCAATACGGTTCAAAAGTAATTTTTGCTGCGGCGGATTTCTGGATCAGCCGTGTTAAGCACAATAATGAAAAAGACAGATATGAAATCGGCAATGTGGTTTCTGTAAGTGAAGGATTAATTGATGTAAGCAACGAAACTTATACGAATTCAATTGCAAAAATTAATCTTGAACTTGCTGTAAAAACTGCAGAAGTGCTCGGCAAAAAATTTAACCCTCGCTGGAAAGAGGTTGGCGAGAAGATGTTTATCCCTTATAATGAAAAAGAGGAATATCATCCCACTTATGGCAACGTGGCTGCCGGAGAAGGTGCGACAGAATTGTGGTCGAGTGTTACTAATCTTTTAGCTTTTCCATTGCAGGTAAAAATGAGTGATAACACAAAAAGAAACGATTTTATGCATGCTGTGGAAAGCTTGAAAAAAAACGGAGCCGGTGCAAATATGGGAACAAATTTTCTGCCGATCATCGCTGCCGAACTTGGTCTTGATAGTTTGTTTAATTTCACAATTGAACATACTTTAAAAGGATACTTAAGACCGCCGTTCAATGTTCTTGCGGAAACTCATAATAACAATTCAATTAATTTTATCACCGGCGCCGGGGCTTTTCTTCAGCAGGTTATTTTCGGATATACAGGCTTAAGGTTGACCGATGAAGGATTAATTCAAAAATATGAACCGATGCTGCCTAAAAATGTTAGTAAACTAACTCTTAAAAATTTCACGGTAGATAATAAAAAAATAGATTTTGCAGTTGAGGGGAATAAACTGATTAGGACCTGGCACAACTAAAGTTGTACAACAGTCTCGGCTGACGCATTTGTAGAATTACGAATTGTCTCTCTGATCATCTTACAGGAAATTACAGATGTCAAACTGGAAAATACGGATATCACTTTTTCTTAATTATTTTATTTTCGCAATTCTGCTCAACACAGTCGGGATAGTAATTGCACAGGTAATAGAAGATTACCACGTTAGCCGCGTAACTGCCGGCAGCCTCGAAGCATTCAAAGATTTAACAATAATGTTTGTTTCGTTTCTCGTTGCTTCTTATGTACCAAAATTCGGTTACCGCCGTTCAATGATTGTCGGTTTGTTATTGGTTACTATCGGCAGCATTTTAATTGCTTCAATTACTCAATACTGGGTTACACCGGTTCTTTATATGGCTACGGGTGCAGCATTTGCATTAATGAAAGTTTCGGTATACTCAACGGTTGGATTAATTACAGAAGGACAAAAACAACATACAGCATTAATGAATATTTTGGAAGGAATTTTCCAGGTAGGATCTTTAAGCGGACCGATTTTCTTTTCTTTAATGATAAATTTAAGTCATTGGAACCATACCTACTGGATACTTGCAATTCTTTCATCGCTTGCCCTGCTGCTGCTGTTCATTACCGATCTCGACGAAAGCGGCGTTCACGAAGAGGCAAAAAATTCCAACATAATTAAAATGTTTTCGCTGATGAAATATCCTATGGTGTGGATATTTATTATTTGCGCTTTCCTTTATGTGATGATAGAACAAAGTTTCGGAACGTGGCTTCCTACTTTTGACAGAGAAATATTCAATTTATCCAAAGCACAATCTGCATCTTTCTTAAGTATTTATGCGGGTTCAATCGCTCTTAGCCGTTTTCTTGCAGGCATTATGCTTAAAAAATTTTCATGGCTTCCGATTCAAATTGTTTATTTAGCCGGAGCCGTTATTCTTACTATTATAGTTCTTGTCAGCACAGCGGGATTTATTCCATACAATTTTGACAATTGGTATCAAGCCCCTCCGTTTGCTTTTATACTTTGTCTTGTAGGTTTTTTTATCGGTCCGGTTTACCCAACAGTAATTTCAATAGTGTTGAGTAAGCTCGAAAAAGTTCACCACAGTTCAATGACAGGTTTAATTATTATTTTTTCAGCATTAGGTGGTACCTCCGGTTCGCTGGTAATAGGATTGATTTCGCAAAATTTTAATGTGCATACTGCATTTTATTTCCCCGTAATTCCGATATCGCTGCTTTTGCTAACATTAATTCCTTACAAAAAAGTATCAGATAAATTTGGAATAGAACATCATACGATGTCACAGTGAGAAAATAGATTTGTAATGAAAATTAAATGTGATATAAACCAAAACCTGAATAACTTACTTAAACAGGAAGACACCGACCGCGATAATAAAATTACCGTTGAAGATAATGGACCTAAAAGATTCGTTTTGCAATCAGTTGATGGCAGTAAATTTGAAATCTGCGGCACGTATTTCCTTTCCAATCTTCTGCAGGAATTAGTCCTTCAAAAAGAAAAGGGTGCCGATATTGCCGAACTTGATTCTGATTATATTTTTGAATCTCCCGTACAAAGAATTTCAAGATTAATTAAAGATGTTTACTGGGACGGATTAACAAGAACTATTGACGAAGAGGGCTTAAAAAATATTATTGTAGATACAAAAACAGGAACAACAGACATATCTCTTCGTGAAAAAGAATCCTTTATTTATGTTCCATATTACGATTCTACGGCTTATGACTACTATCAAAGAATTGCTAAAAAGTTTTCCGATATAAAAATATCTGTCATAAAACTGCCGGAAAAAATCACTCCCGAATATGTTAGAGAAATAAAAAACAAGCCCGGAATTTTATCACTCGCTTTAAGAAAAAACAAAAAAGGAAAAATAAGCAGTGTTCCGTTTGTAGTGCCCGGCGGAAGGTTTAATGAAATGTATGGATGGGACAGCTACTTTGAATCGCTCGGGTTAATTAACGACGGGAAAGTTGAACTTGCGCGTGCCATGGCTGATAATTTTGTTTATGAGTTGAAACATTACGGAAAGATTTTAAATGCAAACAGAAGCTATTATTTAACCCGTTCGCAGCCGCCTTTTCTCACTTCGCTTGTAATTGAAGTTTACAAAAAACTGCCAAAGAGTAAATCCAGCCGCAGTTGGCTTGCTGTTTGCTTAAAAGCGTGCATCGATGAATACTATAATGTCTGGATAGGTAAGGATCGTATAACAAATACAGGCTTAAGCAGATATTATGGAAATTGTATTGGAATTCCTGTAGAAACCGAACCGGGACATTTTGATATTGTGTTGAAACCTTTCGCTGAAAAAGCCGGTCTGCCGCTTGAGGTATTCAAAAAAAAATATAATGATAATGAAATAAATGTGCCGGAACTCGATGAGTATTTTACACATGATCAGAGTGTAAGAGAATCCGGACATGATACAAGCTACCGGCTCGAAGGGATAGCCGCCGATCTTGTTACCGTTGATTTAAATTCCCTTTTGTATAAATATGAAACCGACATTGCAAAAATCATTCGTTCCGAGTTTAATAATAGATTTGAAGGGGAAAAAAGCTCCGACTGGCTTGCGAAAGCAAGGAAAAGAAAATATTTGTGCACAAAATATTTATGGAACGAAAAAGATGGAATTTTTTACGATTATAATTTTGTCAAGAAAAAACAAACCGGTTTTGTAAGCGCCACTGCATTTTATCCAATGTGGGCGAAGATGGCTTCTGTCAAACAGGCGAACAGTCTTGTAGAAAATTTACTGCCAATTCTTGAAGAAGCCGGGGGCATAGCTTCATCTTCAAAAGAATCAAGGGGAAAAATTACTGAAGAAAGACCCCAGCGACAGTGGGATTATCCGAACGGATGGGCACCCCACCAAATGATGATTTGGCAGGGTCTGAAAAGTTACGGTTACAACAAAATTGCTGAACGACTTGCATACAAATGGCTTTATACAATTCTGCGCAATGCAGTTGATTATAATGGTACTATACCCGAAAAATATGACGTGGTTTCCCGAACGCATAAGGTGTTCGCCGAGTACGGCAACGTGGGTACCAAGTTTTCCTATCTAACTAAAGAAGGTTTTGGATGGATGAACGCTTCTTTTCAAGTCGGACTTAATTTTCTTTCCAAAGAATCAATTAATAAATTAAATCAGCTTATTCCTCCCGAATGGATTTTTAAAAGAACTCAAGTTTACCGCCAAATAAAAAATTCTTTGAAATAGGCCGCTAATTACGCTTATAAACACAAACCGTCTTAAAAATATAAAAATTTAACCAGCGAAAATTAGAGAAATTAGCGGCTAAATTATGTTTTTAAAATAGGCGGTCAAATTGAGTAAAAGAAATTAACAGTCGTGAATATTCGTATGTGAATGAGTAATTGGCTGAATGGAAAACAATCGGTCATTCATTCCAAGACTAAATTCTAAGACGATGTTCCTCTATTTACATCATTATTGTCTTAATTTATTTTTACTTTTGTCAAAAAGAATATTTAAATGAATTTCGATTTTATACAAATACCATTTCTGGTTGCATCATTTATAGCTGCACTTGGATTAATTTTTATTATCTATTCGCGCGCCGCCGAAGCTGTTACTTCACGGCTTTTTATTGTAACACTTGTGCTTGTCATTGCATACTTGATTTCCCATACAATTCATTTTGTGTTTATGCCATGGCATGATGTAACCCTTCTCGATCAATCATGTCATTCTCTTTTATTGATGATACTTGTGTCAATTACTTTTCTTACGTTTAATTATCCCCGGCAAAAAAAAATCGGTACTACTGCCGGACTTTTGGTTATGGTTCCCTCGATTGTACTTTTAATGCTCCTTTGGAAAGGTGATCTTATTTTGGAATCGCACGCACATGAAAATCATTTTGCAGCTCAGTTTACACTGCTCTATCCTTTATTTGTTCTGTGGTATTTGATTTTAATAATAGTGAGTTCTATTTCCATAATAGGCAAATACAAAAACTCCAATGATCCAAATCTTCGCAGTCAGTTACTTTTCTTTTTGTTTGGACTTATAATAACAAACGTTGCGACTTTTGTTTTCGGAATATTTCTTCCATGGATTCTTGGTTTTTATTATCTGGTTGAAATAAGTCCACTGGCTTTTTTAATAGGTTTTATCTTTTTCACTGCGGTAGCAATTGGCAAATACAATATGCTGCCCGCAGCAATTGAAAAAGTTCATTCATTCAGTTTGAATAAAAAGATATTTTTTTCCGCACTTGTGCTTGTCCCCATTATTATTCTTCTTATTCAAATACCCATAGGCAGGATTTTATTTAATATTAATGACCACGATGAGCTGATTCGTTTCTTTCTGCATAGTGTTTTCATCGGGTTAATTGTGAGTCTTGGCTTGTCGTTTATTGTATCAAAAATAATTGCGCAGCCGATTAGAATGCTTAAGGAGAAAGTTGTACAGATTGAAAAGGGGAACTTCGATGTAAAAGTAGAGTTAAACTCCTCAGATGAAATAGGTGAACTTTCAGAAGCATTTAACAGTATGGCGTCAACATTAAACAAGAATAGAGCCGAACTGCTCTTGCGCGAAGAAAGAATTTCGATTCTTCTCAATGCTTTTGAAAAATCTCTCGCTGCTATTGCTGTTGTTGATAAAGATTTTAGACTTGTAGAAGCAAATCCGCAGTTTTATAATTTAGTGGAAGCTTTCCCAAAGGGTATTACGTCCAGCAAAATAGATTTAATACAATTCCGTTTTGATAAAGGTATATTTGAAAATATCGTAGACGAAGTGAAAAACAGTAACGCATTTTTCGGGGAAATTAGAATTACAGTAGGCGAAAGAAAAAATAAAAAAGATTTACTGCTGTCTGTTACAAAAATAATTACTGCAAATAGGGAATTGAAAGGTTATTTATTTGTAGAGATAGATATTACCGACAGAAAAAAATTAGAAACAGAAGTAATGCGTTCCGAAAAACTTGCTGCGCTGGGTAAAATGTCGGCAGTACTTGCACACGAAATAAAAACGCCGCTTACTTCAATAAAAATGAATGCTGATATTTTGAACCAGACACTTAGGCTCGAACCGGAGGACAAAGAAGCACTTCACATTATCGGCAAGGAAACAAACAGATTAACAGAGCTTGTGAATGAGGTTTTGCAGCTTTCTCGCAGCGCACCACTAAATATATCGAAGGTGAACCTAAAAAATTTCTGTGATGAAATAATTCATCAATTCGAAATTAATAATAAGCAAAAGAAGATTGCTTTTATAAATAAATCTTTAGATATTCTGGTAAATATTGACCCGGATAAGTTCAGGCAGGTTTTTCTGAACTTAATACAAAATTCGATTGATTCGATTAAAGAAGCCGGCAAAATCGAAATTTATTCCGAAGTAGATGAAGGCACTCTCTATATAAGAATTGAAGATGACGGCTGCGGAATTTCCGAAACAGAAAAAATATTTGATCCGTTTTTTACAACAAAAGCATCGGGCACGGGGCTGGGATTATCAGTATCACAAAAAATTGTTGAACAGCACAACGGAACACTTTCGCTTTTGACCTCGCAGCCTGGCAAAACGATTTTTGAAATTAAACTTCCTTTGAATAACTATGGAAAAAATATTGGTAATTGACGACGATGAGTCGATCCGTCAAACTTTGACGAACTTTTTGAAAAGAATTGGTTATAGTGCGCTTGCTGCCGAAGACGGCAAAGCTGGAATAGAAATTGTCCAGGCAAACCAGCCCGATTTGGTAATTTCAGATATCAAAATGCCGAATCTTTCTGGACTTGATGTTCTGAAAAAAGTAAAAGAAATCGATCCGCTAATAAAAGTTATTTTGATAACGGCTCATGATGAAGTTGAAACAACAATAGAAGCAATGCAGAACGGCGCATATGATTACATCGAAAAACCCCTTGATATTGAACGTTTGAAAGTTACGATTTCCCGTGCCCTTGAATCAAAATTATTAAGCGAACGGATCGATTCTATCATTGAAGATGAAGTAAAAGAGTTTCAGCCCGAGAAAAGAATAATCGGTAAATCATTGATAATGAAGGAAATTTATAAAATTATTGGACAGGTTTCGGGAAATAGAGTGACTGTTCTTCTTCAAGGTGAAAGCGGTACAGGCAAAGAACTAATTGCAAAATCGATCCATTACAGCGGGATTACAAAAAATTTTCCTTTTGTTGCTATTAACTGTACAGCAATTACAGAATCACTTTTGGAAAGTGAGTTGTTCGGTCATGAGAAAGGATCATTTACCGGTGCCGAAAGGATGAAAAAAGGTAAGTTCGAATTAGCAGGCGAAGGGACAATTTTTCTTGATGAGATATCGGAAATGTCGCCGCATTTGCAGGTTAAACTTCTGCGCGTTCTTCAGGAAAAAGAGTTCGAACGTGTTGGCGGCGAAGCTGTAATTCCAATGAAAGCAAGAATAATTGCAGCGACAAATAAAAATTTAGAGCAGTTGGTCAAAGAGGGAAAGTTCAGGGAAGATTTGTACTACAGGCTAAAAGTTGTTTCGATTCATCTTCCGCCGCTCCGGGAAAGAACCGATGATATACCGCATTTAATCAGCTACTTTCTGAATAAAATAAACAAAGAACTTCATAAAAACGTAAATAAAATTCCCGAAGAAGTGATGGAAATTCTGATGAATTATGATTGGGTGGGGAATGTTCGTGAATTAGAAAACACTTTAATGCAAGCGGTTGTTTTATCAACAGATGATGTTCTTCACAAAGAAAATATTTTACTACGGAAAACACAAACATTTGAAAGAAACAAGGAACATTTGCTTTCATTAAACGAAGTTGAAAAAAGACACATTCAACTTGTACTTGATCATACCGGATGGAATAAACCTAAAGCAGCAGAAATATTGGGGATTTCTTTGCCTACACTTTATAATAAGATTGAAAGTTATAAACTTAGCCAGTAGCCAATCCAACTGCGATTGCCATTGTTGAACTAACAATTTGATTTATGCCTAAACTGAAGACCCTTTAATCACAATAGTATGATTAAGAGAATTTAAAAACCATTTAAATTTTTTTAAAAATCTTTTCTCAAATACTTCAAAAACGCTCCATAACGCATTAATTTATACGGCACACTCTTTGTAACTCTCGTCCAAATCATTTATGAGCAATTATATAACGCATATCATTTGGCTTACCATCTATTTCGCTATAATTATCGGAATAGTGTTGGTTTTAAAACGAATAAATAAAATTAAACAATGAGTATGGAATATTTATGAAAAAAATCGCAATTCTAATTTTTATTATATTAACAATATTAAATACATCACAAGCTCAAACAACAAAAACTTATCTTGATTCTTTAATAACCGAAGCTTTACAAAACAACCCGCAGCTTAAAGCAGCGCAAAATCAATTTTTGAGTTCTCAGAAAAAAATAAAACAAGCCACAGCATGGGATGCGCCCCAAATCGGAGTTGAATTATATCAGGTACCCGTTCAATCTTTTCCTAATCCTCTTAAAGATAATATGGAAACGGATTATTTTATTCAGCAAATGATTCCATTCCCCGGCAAGTTGCAAGCAATGGGATTATCAGCCGCTAATAATGCTAAAATGAACGAAGAGCAATATAACTCCCTAAAGAATAAGATTATCAAAGACTTAAAAACCGCTTACTACGAATTTTATTTTGTTCAGCGGAAGATTGAGATAAATAAAGAAAATCAGGAATTGCTAAAACAATTTATTGAAATTGCATCAAAGCAGTACCAGGTCGGAATGGGTAAACAGCCGGATATAATTCGTGCGCAGACAGAATTATCATCGCTTATAAATGATGAGGTAAATTTATATAAAGATAAGAGGGATAAAGAAACTTTGCTTAACACGATCCTTAATCGTCCGCCGTATCAGCCTTTCGTTCAAATAGACGAAATTTATGAGGATATCCCGGAATGGAGCTTTCAACAACTGCTGCCGGTTGCCTTTTCTAACAGACCGGAATTAAAAGGAATGAATTTCAACATCGAAATGTATAAAAGCGAACTTAAAGCATCGGAGCTGGAATACTATCCCGATCTCATGGTTAGACTTATGTATAAAAATATGAGTGACACAAAGAATGATTTTTGGTCGGCTATGGTAGGTGTAAATCTTCCGTTTGCATTTTGGTCAAAAGACAAATACGGCGGAAAAGTTGAAGAAAATGAATTGAATATCAAGATGGCTGAAGAGCAATATAACTCGATGAAAAATATGATTTCTTACGATGTACAAAATGCAGTTGTTAAATTGGAGACTAACAGGAATTTATATAACCTTAATAAAAATACCGTCGTTCCACAAGCCGAGCAGACGCTTCAGTCGACTTTAGCTGCATATCAAACCGGTAAAACCGAATTCTTAATGTTGATAGACGCATATCGAATGCTCTTTATGGCTAAACTCGATTTTTATATGAGCGAAATGAATTTGATGCAGGCTGAAGCACAGCTTGAACAAGCCGTTGGTTTATCTATTCCGGAAATAAAAGCAAAATTACAATAGAAGACTTAGGAGATAAAGAATGAAGAAAGTAATTATAAGCGGAATAATCTTTTTAATAATCGGTTTAGCTGCCGGGAAATTTTTCCTTGGCGGGGAATCGGCAACATCTGACAAGAAAGAAAGAAAAATTCTTTTCTATAGATCGCCCATGAATCCGAATATGACATCACCTGTCCCTAGAAAGGATGAAATGGGAATGGACTATGTACCGGTATACGAAGATGAAGAAAAACCTTCCGGTCAAAAGAAAATTGCATACTATAAAGACCCGATGCACCCATGGTATACTTCCGATAAACCTGGTATTGCCCCTGACTGTGGAATGGAATTGGTTCCCGTTTATGAAGGCGAAAGTGATGTAGAAGGTGTAAAGATTGATCCTGTTGTTGTACAAAATATCGGCGTACGTATTGAACCCGTTAAAAAACAAAAACTGCAAAAAATAATAAGAACAACCGGTCAAGTTGATTATGACGAAAGGAAGGTTACTGCCGTTACAACAAAAATTATGGGCTGGGTAGAAAAATTGTATGTGGATTATACCGGACAGTACGTTAGCAAAGGTCAACCGTTATTTGAAATTTACAGTCCTGAACTTGTAAGCACACAGGAAGAATATCTGCAAGCAATTCGCTATCTGAAAAAAGTATCTCAGAGTTCAAAAGAAGTAAAGGAAGGAGCGCAAGAATTAGTTAACAGTGCTAAAAGAAGATTACTTTACTGGGATATTTCAGAAGAGGAGATTCAGAGAATTGAAAAAAATAATTCTCCGCAGAAAACTCTTACAATCTATTCGGCTGTTGAGGGAATTGTTGTAGAGAAAATGGTTTTCCTGGGGCAGCAGGTAATGGCTGGAATGGAATTATATAAAATTGCCGATCTCTCAACCGTTTGGGTAATGGCGGATATTTATCAGATGGACTTGCCGTGGATTAGATTAGGTCAAAAAGTTGATTTGGAATTATCTTATTTACCGGGAAAAACATACCAGGGTAAAGTTACATACATTTATCCATTTCTTAATAATGAAACAAAAACTGTAAAAGTAAGAACCGAAGTAAAAAACACTTCTAATTACGAATTCAAACCCGGAATGTTTGCGACCGTCAAACTTGTTTCACCGGTTTCAATAGATGCAATAGTTGTTCCTGATCAAGCTATTATTCGTTCCGGTGAAAGAACAATTGCAGTCATGTCTCTTGGCGGCGGCTATTTTGATCCGCGCGATGTAAAACTCGGTGTCGAATCTGATGGGTTAGTTCAGGTTCTTGAAGGTATTCATGAAGGGGAAAATATTGTTGTTTCTTCTCAATTCTTGATTGATTCGGAAAGTAATCTTAAAGCCGCAATACAACAAATGAGAGGTCACGAAGGAATGGATATGAGCAAACCTGGGAAGATGGAAGATTCATCAGGCAAAACTTCAGTGAAGAAAGATGAATCTCATGCAGGTCATGATGATACTTCCTCTATAATTAGAAAAGGTACAATTGACTTAAAAGCAATCGACAAAAATAAAGACGGCAAGGTTTTTCAGGATCAAATGGATTGGAATGTATTATCGGATGAACCCGGTAAATGCCCGATTTGCGGAATGACATTGAAAGAATCTTCGCTGGAAGAAGCAAAAGAAAAATTAATTCAACATGGTTTTAAAGTTAAGTAACTACTATGAGATGGAAAAAGTAATAATTAAGCAATCCAATCTTGCAATTTTACTGGAGTTATAAATGTTAGAAAAAATAGTAGAGTTTTCTGTAAGAAATAAGTTCCTTGTAATACTTGCAACAGTATTTTTAATCGGAATTGGACTTTATTCTTTATTCAATACACCTGTGGATGCTATCCCGGATTTGAGCGATGTGCAGGTTATTATTTATACTGAATACCCCGGTCAATCGCCAAGAATAGTAGAAGATCAGGTTACATATCCGTTAACCACAGCAATGGTTTCTGTGCCTGGTTCAAAAGTTGTGCGCGGTTATTCATTTTTTGGTTATTCATTGGTTTATATAATTTTTGAAGATGGTACGGATATTTATTGGGCAAGAAGCAGAGTTTTGGAATACCTGAACTATGCACAAAAGCGACTTCCGGCAAATGTGGTTCCTACTTTAGGTCCCGATGCAACCGGAGTAGGCTGGGTTTATGAATATCAACTTACATCAAAAACAAGATCACTGCAGGAACTCCGTTCGATTCAGGACTGGTATCTTAAATATGCGCTCTCTTCGGTTGAAGGTGTAGCAGAAGTTGCCAGCATTGGCGGGTATGTTAAACAATACCAGGTAACTGTAGACCCGGCAAAACTTCTTGCCTACAACATTCCTATCAATATGATTGAGATGGCAATAATGAAATCGAATAACGACGTTGGCGGCGAAGTTGTTGAAATGGGTGAAATGGAATTTATGGTGAGAGGGCTCGGTTATATCAAATCGATTGAGGACGTCAAAAATATTCCTTTGATGGTTGATGAAAAAACAAACACGCCTGTCTATTTGAAAGACGTTGCTGATGTAACGTTGGGACCGGTTATGCGGAGAGGTCTTGCAGAGTCAAATGGCGAAGGTGAAGTTGTTGGTGGAATAATAGTAATGAGGTATGGACAAAACGCACTAAAGGTAATTGAAAACGTAAAAAAGAAGCTGGAGGAATTAAAAGCCGGTCTCCCTTCGGATGTAAAAATAGAACCGGTTTATGATAGATCGGGATTAATTGAGCGTGCTATAGATACATTAAAAGAAAAACTAATTGAAGAAATATTAATTGTAGCATTGGTATGTATAATATTCCTGCTGCATGCTAGAAGTGCTTTTGTCGCAATCTTTACACTGCCAACAGCCATACTAATGTCGTTCATAATAATGCGCTGGCAGGGAATAAATGCAAACATAATGTCCTTAGGTGGAATAGCTATTGCAATTGGTGCAATGGTAGATGCTGCTATTATAATGATCGAAAATGCACACAAACATATTGAACATGAAGCATTAAAACCACCGGATCAAAGAAGAGACCGATGGCAAATGATAATCGAAGCATCCAAAGAAGTTGGACCTTCATTATTCTATTCCCTATTGGTTATAACTGTATCGTTTATTCCTGTTTTTACACTCGAAGCGCAAGAGGGAAGGTTGTTCAGACCATTAGCATTCACAAAAACATATTCGATGGGCGCTGCTGCAATTCTTTCCATTACAATTGTTCCAATTCTAATGGGTTATTGGATACGAGGTAAAATAATGCCGGAAGAGAAAAACCCGATTAACAGATTTCTTATTAAAATATATCATCCCGTTGTTGATTTTGTGATAAAGCACAACAAAGCCGTGCTCGCTGCAGTACTAATTATTCTTGGTGTTACAATAATTCCATTCAATAAAATAGGTTCAGAATTTATGCCTCCGCTCTATGAAGGCGATTTGCTCTACATGCCTACAACAATGCCGGGCATGTCAATAACAAAAGCGAAGGAGCTGCTTCAGCAAACAGATAAAATTCTTAGACAATTTCCCGAAGTGCATCATGTGTTCGGGAAAATAGGACGCGCCGAAACTGCAACTGATCCTGCAGGATTGGATATGGTAGAAACAACAATTATGCTAAAACCCGAAAGTGAATGGCGCCCCGGAATGACTCCTAAAAAACTAATTGACGAAATGGACAAAGCCATTCAATTCCCCGGGGTAACAAATGCATGGACAATGCCAATCAAAACAAGAGTAGATATGCTTAGCACCGGAATTAAAACGCCGGTGGGAATTAAAATTTCAGGGGCTGATTTAGACAGTTTGCAGGAAATTGGGAAAAGAGTAGAAGCAGTAATGCGCACTGTGCCCGGTACATTGAGTGCCTTTGCCGAAAGAGCTGTCGGCGGTAACTATCTTGATATCGAAATTAACAGAAAAGAAGCTGCACGATATGGTTTAACAATAGATGATGTTCAAAAAGTAATTCAAACTGCAATGGGAGGTATGTCTGTTACCACAACTGTAGAAGGACTGGAGAGGTACAGCGTCAACCTTCGTTACAGCAGAGAATTAAGAGATAATATTGATGCGCTGAAAAGGGTTCTTGTGCCGACTCCAACCGGTGATCAGGTTCCGTTTGGTCAACTGGCAACTTTTACAACACGCAAAGCACCTATGGTTATAAGAAGTGAAGATACGCGTCCTAATGCATGGGTCTTTATTGATATAAAAGATATTGATGTTGGCACTTATGTGAAAAATGCTCAAAAAATTGTTGCAGAAAAAATTAAGCTGCCTGCAGGCTATAATATTACATGGAGCGGTGAATATGAATACATGCAGCGAGCCGAGCAGCGATTAATGCTTGTAATTCCTATGACTTTGTTTATCATTTTTGTGATTATTTATCTTAACACGCGGTCGCTGATTAAGGTAGCTATTGTATTCCTTGCAGTTCCGTTTTCACTTGTCGGAACTTTTTGGCTGCTATATCTGCTTGGTTATAATTTAAGTATTGCTGTCTGGGTTGGAATTATTGCACTTGCCGGTTTAGATGCCGAAACCGGCGTAGTCATGCTGCTTTATCTTGATATCGCCTTAAAAGAATGGAAAGAAAAAGGATTGCTCACTGGGTTGAAAGGATTAAAAGAAGCAATTCATCACGGTGCCGTAAAACGTGTCCGCCCTAAAATCATGACTGCTTCGGTTATTATTGCCGGTTTAATTCCAATTATGTGGAGTCACGGCAGCGGAGCAGATGTTATGAAACGCATTGCTGCTCCTATGCTTGGTGGTGTTGTTACATCAGTATTGATGGAATTAGCTGTTTATCCGGTTATCTATTATTTGTGGAGATCGTGGGAAATGAAGAAAGAGGCTAAGAAAAAAGGTGTTGCATTAGAATCTTAAAAAGGGGATAAAAATGGGAATTATAATATTGGGAATCTTTTTGATTGTTTTGCTTTTGATTGTCTTGAAGATAAAAGGCATGATAAATAAAAATAAAGCTTGCCATTAAATTTAGGAGGATGCAAAATGAAAGAAATTAAGGCTTACATAAGAAGAGAAAAAACTGATATAATTATAAAAAAATTAGAAGAAGCCGGCATTAAAGGAATGACTATTATAGATGTTTATGCATTGAGAGAATGGGCGGATCGGAAATCCTACAGCTATTCGGTTGAGTTTGTAGAAAAATATTCCAAAGTAATGAAACTGGAAATTGTATGTGAAGATAACAATGTAGATAAATTAGCGGATATTATCGCACAATATGGATATACTGGAAATGCCGGTGATGGTATGATTTTTATCTCTTCGATTGAGAAATCGATCAAAATAAAAACAAAAGAAATTAACACGGTATAAGGATTATTATTCGAAACCGTGGGATCTCATATTAATAAACAAAAAAAAGGAGTACAAAATGAAAGCGATAAAAACTTTCGGAAATCTG
>DYLN01000022.1 GCA_020722085.1 Melioribacter roseus | reverse complement strand
ATAGCTGCCAACATGAGTAAATGGTTCAGCTAATCCAAAAAGATAACCTCGCGAGATTGTCGGGTTCGAAGGATCTTCAATTACTTCGATACCTTCAAAGGTTACAAATTTACCGGCTGTAAATTTAAGTCTATCGGAAAATGAATAGGAAATCGTAGCTTCCTGAAGGTCTACAGCAACGGGTCCCGCGCCAAGTGCTGTTTGATGCAAAACACCGTGTACAGCAGCATCAGTCCCAAAATCAACATCAGCCATGTAGCTTACTTTATCGGATGGGTTGCCAGAAATATTAAAGTGCACATTATTGAGTAATATCTGATTTGCTCTGGAATCATAAGAACGAAGTGAATTCGTTGTTCCATTTGCTAGATTATAATTATATGATGTTTCAATGTAACCTGAAAAAGCCGCTCCGCTATTTTGTGGGAGTGAATTAATTATTGGTAGTAGAAATACTGTTAAAGCAAGATTTATTTTTTTTAAGATATTGCTTTTCATTATAGTCTCCATTTTTGTTATTATTTTTATGCAAACATTTGATAACTTATTCCTATTTAAGGTGATACTTTTTCAAATTCTGGATAGCATTCTAAGCCGTGTTCTCCAACGTCCAATCCTTCCAATTCTTCTTCCGGTTTAACACGCAATCCCACTGTTTTTTGAAGAATTTTAAATAGTATATAAGCAGTCGAAAAAGCCCAGATAAATGCCGCAATTATTCCAAGTGCCTGCACTCCTACGACCGACAATGAAAAACCGTTTTTATCAAAGACGCCGGCAAGCAAAGTACCCCATGCTCCGCATACACCATGTACTGAAATGGCTCCTACCGGGTCATCAATTTTTGCTTTCTTTTCAAAGAATAAAACGCTTAATACTACAAGGATGCCAGCTGTTGCACCGATTATGACAGAACTTGCCGGCGATACGTTTGCACAACCGGCAGTAATTGCGACTAAGCCAGCCAAAGCACCATTGAAAGTCATTGTAGCTTCAGGTTTCTTAAAAATTATCCATGCGGTTAACATAGCAGCACATGCACCTGCTGCACCTGCTAAATTTGTATTGACAGCAATAAGGGCAATATCTTTGTTTGCTGCAGTTGTGCTGCCGGGGTTAAATCCAAACCAGCCAAACCAAAGGATAAATGTGCCAAGTGCAGCCAAGGTCAAGTTATGACCCGGTATAGCCTTAACTTTACCATCTTTTGTGTATTTGCCGATTCTTGCCCCAAGAATCATGGCGCCTGCTAACGAACACCAACCGCCGATTGAGTGGACAACGGTTGAACCGGCGAAATCGATAAATCCTAATTTTTCCAGCCAACCACCGCCATGGAATAAACCACCCCATGCCCACGACCCGAACACTGGATATATAAAAGCAGAAATAACTGCCGAATAAATCAAATACGAAATAAATTTCGTTCTTTCTGCCATTGCACCGGAAACAATTGTAGCTGAAGTTGCGGCAAAGACTACTTGAAACATCCAAAATGCGAAAACCCATTGGTCGCCATCGACTGTAAAATCGGAGAAGAGAAAACCCGATGTTCCGAACCAGCCTGTTGTGTTTATACCAAACATTATTCCGAAACCAATTGCCCAAAATACAATTGAGCCGACAGCAAAGTCCATAAGATTTTTCATTAATATATTTACCGTATTTTTACTTCGCGTTAGTCCGGCTTCCACCATAGCAAAACCGGCTTGCATAAAAAATACAAGGAATGCAGCAATAAGTGTCCAAACATAATCTGCATGTGTTTGAACTTCCGCAATCTTTGCTGCATTACTTTCAACAGTTGGCGCCGCTTCTTGAGCCAAAAGCAATGCGGGGAAAAATAGAAAAAATAAAATGAGCTTTTTCTGGTATTTCATAACACAGTCCTCCTTTTTTATTGATATAGTTATGTGAGTGAATAGAAATTCTAAAAATTTTTTGTCTTGAAAATTTTATTTAATAACGCAAAAAGTTTGTATATGAATATCCGTTATGCAAACACAAGTTTTTAGCATTTATTCATACCCTTAATAAATGTGGTTAATCTAATAATTTTCCTAAATAATTAAGGAAAATTACTTTGCAAATATAAATTTATTTCTATTTTTGTCAAGATGTATTTAAATTTTTTTTTCACCTTGGTCATTAGCTGTAAAAAAACTTAGCAGGAATGTTTTTGAAAGACCTATTGGAGAAGTAAAATTTTGTTTTTCGACATTAAGAGTTCTTCAGTTCCACTCAGCACAACTGTAGTTGTGTATGCTTTTGGGAGGATTAATAGAAAGAGGCTCCACAAAAGTAATAACCAAATAGAAGTATTTAGTATTGCTTTAAGCATTTGCAAGGGAAAAATTTTATCGGGTAATAACTTTTGCAGCAGCCTCTCAATTTATTTTTTAAGAGAATCACTGACTTTTTTCCACTGAAGGGAAATATTCGGTACCTCCAGGTATTGCCTTTTCATAACCATTTATTCCCATCTCAGGCATATCAAGACCCTCAATTTCCGCTTTCTCACTAACACGCAGACCGATTATCTTATCGGATAATTTGAAGAATAAGTACATTGTAGTAAAAACAAAAACAAAGCAAACTGCTGCTCCTATTAATTCTGCTACAAATTGGCCTGCATCTCCATAGAATAAACCTCTTACGTTCCCGGCAACTCCATTCCAGCCGTTACCGTAAGTTCCGTCCGCAAAAAGTCCAAGTGATATTATTCCCCCAATGCCGTTAACGCCGTGAACAGCTACGGCTCCAACAGGGTCGTCAATTTTCATTTTGTGATCTAAAAAGAAAACCGAGATTACAACTAAGATACCGGCTACTGCTCCTATTAAAACAGCCACTGGGGCGTTGACAAATGCACAGGGGGCTGTGATTGCAACAAGTCCGGCGAGCATACCGTTTGCCATCATACTTGGATCGGGTTTTCCGTATTTAAGCCACATATAGATAGTTGCTGCGAAAGCTCCGCTTGCCGAGGCTAACATTGTGTTGGTGGCAATAATTCCAATTCTTAGATCATTCCCGGAAAGAGTAGAACCTGGATTAAAACCAAACCAGCCGAATGCTAAAATGAATGTCCCGATTATTGCCATCGGTATGTTATGCCCAGGTATAGCATTTGACGATCCGTCTTTGTTGTATTTACCAATCCTAGGACCAAGGACAATAGCACCAGCTAATGCGGCAACGCCGCCAACTTCATGAACTACAGATGAACCGGCAAAATCAACATGTCCGTGACCAAGACCGAAGTTAATTCCTAGCTGAGAAAGCCATCCACCGCCCCAAACCCAGTTGCCGAAAAGGGGATAGACAACCATCGATATAAAAAAGCCGTAAACAATGAAGGAGGCAAACTTCCAACGTTCTGCCATAGCACCCGTAGGGATTGTTGCTGTTGTGTCCATAAAAACCATTTGAAACAGAAAGAGAGTAAAAATCCCTACGTCGTAAACTTGCGGATTTAAAAAGAATCCTTTGAAGCCGGCTAAACCAAAGGTCTTTCCGAAGATGGTGATGGTAAGTTCGTTTGTTAATCCCGGCGTTCCGCCTAGATTAGCTATTCCTCCTACACCCCCGAACATTAGGGCAAAGCCGCATAACCAGAATCCTAAAACACCGATTCCATAAATCAAGAAATTCATTCCCATTGTATGAGCAACATTTTTTGCTCTTGTGAAGCCGGTTTCGACCATTGCAAAACCTGCTTGCATGAACATAACTAAAAAACCTGTGATAAGTGTCCACACGATATTTGTGGCGATCATGTTGTGTCCAACTGCGTCACCTATCTCTTGCAGCGTTGGTTTTCCAGGAATTGCAGAAGGTATATTATTTATTGTTCCCGTGGAGGCACCATTTGGATCTATCTGACTGTAAATGCTTCCGGGAACAGCAATAATAAGTAAGAACATAATTATTACGGCGGAAAGTGTATAGCTATTAAATAATTTATTTTTCATAACAGCTCCCTTGTTTAGTTGATTGAGAAATTAGTTTTGCTTCTTTGTAAACGTAGCTTAAGTTAATTATTCTATTTTTTTATAATTACTCGAAAAAATTCTATGTGGTGATGCTCAACAGTTTTGTGGTTTTATCAAATGAGGGATGGCAGGTTGATTTGGAGAGTGCTTTCAGCAGTCAAAAGACACGTTAACATCCTTTCACTAAATCCGTCTTGTTTTTTAATATCTCTGAAATACTTAAGCATCAAAACTTTTTTGGATAAATTATGCTGTAACTTTTCGGATAAGTTTGAATAGATTATATCAATGTTATGACTTATCTGATTGTCATCTTTATAGATAACATTATTTTTTAATTTTATGTAAGAAGTACAAAATTCTGTGCCTTCAATCTTATCTGTATTGCGGAGCGGATAAGTATTTACCACTCTTATGTAATCATTAACTAAAACACTGGGGCATAAATTAATTACGAAAATTTGTTTTTTCGTTTTGGGTGCACATTTTGCTGAGAAAGAAATAGAAATCAATAATATTATACTTAATGATATATATTTCATTTTTTCTCTTTCACCTTTGAAAATTTTCAGACGCATAACATTAATTTAGAGTATAACTCAATAGCTCATAATAAAATTAGGTAAAATTAAATAATTACCTAAATAATTTAGAAATTCTACTATAATTATATAATAAAATTCTTAATTAGTCAAGACAATTTCAGCGTGCGGTTAATCTAATATAGTTTTTCGCTGTGGATTTGGATTAATTCTCACATCTTTTTATAAAATTCTCAAGTTTGAAAAGCTGATTTAATTACGTTTATATAGGAGCTGATGTCTATATTAAAAAATTTTTTTTATGCGGAATTTTTGGAATTTCTTAGGTATTTTTAGTGGTGCAAGTGATCAATTTTTTGGCATGGTTCTTTTAGAGCGTGAGATTAAAAGACGCGGATTTTAAAGTGTTCTCACTAATTAAAAAAAATATTGTTATCATTATTTATACTCAACCCCAACAAGAGGCTGCAACCCAAAATTGTAGCCTTTTTTGTTTTAAATGACAGAGGTAGTTATGGCAAAAGTAAAAGGCGACATTATAATTGACATCGAAAAATGTAAAGGATGTGAATTATGTACTGCAGCTTGCCCGCAAAAGACACTTGGACTTTCCAGTAAATTGAATTCTAAAGGCTATCACTATGTAATTAAACTGCTGGATAACTGCACAGGATGTATTAATTGTGCTTTGGTTTGTCCGGAGGGTATTATCAAAGTATTTAGAAAAACTCTTACACCGGCGGCAACAATTTCTAAAGTATTGAGTAATATAGCTGGGGTGCAGTTATGAAAGAACTAAAATTAATGAAAGGGAATGAAGCACTTGCAGAAGCCGCTATCCGTTCCGGCTGTGATGCTTATTTTGGATACCCTATTACACCGCAGAGTGAGGTCCTCGAATATCTTAGTACATACGCGGAACAAAGAACCGGCATGTTAGTTCTTCAGGCTGAAAGCGAAGTAGCTGCTATAAATATGATTTACGGTGCCGGTGGAACAGGCAAAAGAGTAATGATAAGCTCTTCAAGTCCCGGCATTAGTTTAATGCAGGAAGGTATTTCTTACATAGCATGCGCAGAAATTCCCTGTGTGATTGTTAATGTAGTTAGGGGTGGTCCCGGACTTGGCACCATTCAGCCTTCTCAGGGAGATTATTTCCAAGCTGTGAAAGGCGGCGGACACGGTGATTACAAATTAATTGTACTTGCTCCTTCAACTGTTCAGGAAATGGCTGATTTTGTCCCCCGTGCTTTCGAGCTTGCATTTAAATACAGAAACCCTGTAATGATACTGACTGACGGTGCACTCGGACAAATGATGGAAAAAGTTGAATTGTTTGAGCCGATTCCGCGAAAAACAAATATTGAACCGTGGGCTACAGTAGGTAAACCCAAAACCCGCGAAAGAAATATTTTGACTTCATTGCATATAGAACCCGACAAGATGGAGCAGATCAATCTTCATCTACAAGCCAAGTACAAAACAATTCAGGGAAATGAAATTGAATATGAAACCTACAAATGCGATGATGCCGATGTAATTCTTACTGCATATGGTTTGGTAGCAAGAATTTGTAAAAAATCAGCAGACCTTGCAAGAGAAAAAGGAATAAAAGTAGGAGTGTTCAGACCTATAACATTATTCCCGTTCCCGTATAAGCAGCTTAGCAAACTCTCGGGTAAAATAAAGGGGATTCTGGATGTAGAAATGAACGCCGGACAAATGGTGGAAGACGTTAGGCTTGCTGTCGAAGGAAAAATACCGGTAGAATTTCACGGAAGAATGGGCGGCATTGTTCCTGCACCGGATGAAATTTTACAAAAGATTGTCCGAATGGACTTCTTTAGAGAAGAAAAATTTGCAGGAGAATTAATATGAATGAAAGAACAATGTTAATTGAAGAAGAAAACATTTGTATCCAGGAAAATCTTGTTTACGAAAAACCTAAGACATTGCTTGATACACCAATGCATTACTGTCCTGGCTGTGCACATGGAGTAGTGCACAGGCTGTTAGCTGAAGCAATTGATGAATTAGGTATTCAAGAAGATACAATTGGTGTTGCACCTGTAGGGTGTTCTGTTTTCGCGTATAATTATCTCGATATCGATATGCAGGAAGCCGCACATGGCAGAGCTTCTGCTGTTGCAACCGGAATAAAACGGGTTCTGCCTGATAAATATGTTTTTTCCTATCAAGGAGATGGTGATTTAGCTGCAATCGGAACCGGAGAAACATTGCATACTTGCAACCGCGGTGAAAATATTTTGATTGTGTTTATCAATAACGGTATTTACGGAATGACCGGTGGACAGATGGCACCAACGACTTTAGAAGGTATGAAAACTACGACAACACCATTTGGAAGAAATGTTTCTTTAATGGGCCATCCTCTGAAAATTACCGATTTAATAGCTCAATTACCGGGAGTTTATTATGCTACACGTGTTGCTGTTAATACACCTGGTAATGTTCGAAAAGCAAAAAAAGCAATACTGAAGAGCTTCCAGTATCAGAAAGAGAAAAAAGGTTTGTGTTTTATTGAGGTCGTTTCTAATTGTCCTTCCAACTGGAAGATGACCCCTCTTGAATCAAATAAATGGCTGGAAGAAAATATGTTCCCATTCTATCCGCTCGGGGACCTGAAATCTCCCGACGGTAAATCAATTAAAGCTGCAAAGGGAGAATAGTTATGACTGAAGAAATAATTATTGCCGGATTCGGCGGGCAGGGTGTTTTATCACTGGGACAAACTTTATGCTATGCTGGTGTTATCGAAAATAAAGAGGTGAGCTGGATGCCTTCTTACGGACCGGAAATGCGCGGCGGAACTGCCAATTGTATTACAATTATTAGTGATCAAAAAATTAGTTCGCCAATAGTAACAAAATTTGATACTGTGATTGCTCTCAATCAGCCGTCGCTTGATAAGTTCGAAAATTCTGTGAAGCAAAATGGACTTTTAATATATGAAGCAAGCACAATAATCAATTCGCCTAAAAGAACGGATATCAATGTTTTGCCTGTCGATGCTGCAAACGAAGCTACGAAGCTAAAGAATAATAGAGTGATGAATATGATAATTCTTGGTGCATTTTTACAAAAGAAACCTATACTAAAAATAGAAACTATATTGGAAGGACTAAAAAAAGTTTTGCCTGACAGGTATCATCATTTGCTTCCTTTAAATGAGCAGGCGTTAAAAAAAGGAATGGAACTAGCTGAGAAGGTTAATGTTGTAGTTGATATTTGATGAGGAAGCGGGACTCTTCGAAAGGAAATATTAAGAAATATCTATCGGGTGCCGAAAATTTTTCGGAAGTTGAGAAGCATGTCTTTACGCTCAAGCTTTTCGAATTCCTTGGGTGTTATTGTAATGTATTTTTTATTTATATGAGATTTATAATCTGCTGCTATGTCTTTTAAATCGACTATATCTTTTTCTCTCACAGCAAAAAGTTTATATATTATTAAATCTTCTATTGTGGCAAAAGGAAGTTTTAACGAATAAAATTCCTTAACCTTTCTGCGTTTAACTACAGTGTAGTCAAAATTTGATAAACCGGCAGCAAAATCAATACTTATCCCCGTTTTTTTATGTATGACAGGAAGAACGAAGTTCTTATTAAAAAATGATAACGGATTAGAAAAGAAAGGTTAAAATTTGAGATTATTTTGTTACCGATTATATTCATGTCTTCTAGTTTCAATAGCAAATTAATATCAACATCGTCGGTTGTTTTATTTATATCGTGTGCAATTAACTCTAATCCACCGATTATAGCATATTTAATTTTTTCTGTTTGGCAGAAATCATCAATATCTTTTAGCGCTGTCTCGAAATTATTCATCTTATATATAATTGAACTAGTCTTTTCCGGACTTTAGCTTTTTCTAAAATTTTTCTTTTACGATGCTGTTTGTAATCGGGAGAATTTTTCGACGAAATTTCGAACGCTATATTTAATAATTCGAGAAAAGAATTAGATGAATATTTATGCCTCATCTTCACAATATGATTTAATCCTTCCACTCTTGCTTTATATATTTCTTTATCAGTCATATTCGATATTTGCTAATTGTTTTATTTCCCGAAGCAAGATAAGCTTTTTTCAGAATAAGAAAAGATTACTCATTTTAATATTTTCTCAATTCCGATATAGCACTTTAAAGTTCTGTAGAGGGTGACCAAAAAATAATTATTCAACAATAAATTCGTAAATAATTAGCGGAATTCGCGGCTTATATATTAAAAACATTACTTTTTAGTCACCCTCAGAGTAAATCTACAATTTTATAGATCAGTTGTTCTATCGAATTCACATAGGCTTTTGGAAGGTGAGATTGAGTATATTTGATCGAGCAATATTTTCATTAGATTTTGAATTAACTCCGATCTTTCCTAATTTTACAACCAAATTTTTGAAATAAAAGGATTAAAAATGGCTTTGAATGAAGGCGTAATTCTGCAAGTTATCGGTCCGGTAGTAGATATTGATTTTGAAGACGGATACCTGCCAAGTATATACAATGCAATTAAAATCCCGCGTAAAAATCTCGAAGGAATTGAAGAAGAACTGATCGTTGAAGTTCAGCAGCATCTTGGTGAAAACCGTGTTCGCACAGTGGCAATGGATTCAACAGATGGATTAGTTAGGGGAATGAAAGCAATAGATACCGGTGAACCAATTTCTGTTCCAGTTGGTCCATCAACTTTAGGAAGGCTGATAAATGTTACCGGCGAAGGGATAGATGGTTTGGGAAAAATCGATTCAAAAAAAAGATACACTATTCACCGCCATGCGCCGAAGTTTGAAAATCTTACCACAAAACAGGAAATTTTTGAAACCGGCATAAAAGTAATTGATTTAATAGAACCGTATTCAAAAGGAGGCAAGACAGGATTATTCGGAGGTGCGGGTGTTGGCAAAACTGTAATTATTCAGGAATTAATTCACAATATAGCAAAGCAGCACGGTGGATACTCTGTATTTGCCGGAGTAGGTGAAAGAACCAGAGAAGGCAACGACCTGTGGATCGAAATGAAAGAATCCGGGGTGTTGAGTAAAACAGCTTTGGTGTTTGGTCAGATGAATGAGCCGCCAGGAGCGAGACTTAGAGTAGGTTTAACCGGTTTAACAATTGCCGAATATTTTAGGGACGAAGAAGAACGGGATGTACTTTTGTTTATTGACAATATATTCAGATTTACACAAGCTGGCTCGGAAGTTAGTGCACTTTTAGGAAGAATGCCTTCTGCTGTTGGTTATCAGCCAAATTTAGCAACTGAAATGGGTGAATTACAGGAAAGAATTACATCCACTTCGAAAGGTTCTATTACTTCGGTGCAGGCTATTTATGTGCCGGCTGACGACTTAACTGACCCTGCACCGGCTACAGCTTTTTCCCACCTTGATGCAACTACAGTTTTAAGCCGAAGAATTTCGGAGCTTGGTATTTATCCTGCCGTTGACCCTCTTGATTCTACATCAAGAATTTTGCAGCCGGATATTGTAGGACGGGAACATTATGAGGTAGCTACTCAAGTTAAAGAAGTTCTTCAGGCGTATAAAGATTTGCAGGATATAATTAATATCCTCGGTATGGATGAACTTTCTGAAGAAGATAAAATTATTGTGAGACGAGCGAGAAGACTCGAAAGATTTTTAAGTCAGCCGTTCCATGTTGCCGAACAATTTACGGGTTTTCCTGGCAAGTATGTAAAACTTGAAGATACGATCAGAAGTTTTAAAGAAATACTTGAAGGTAAACATGATAACCTGCCCGAACAGGCATTTATGTACGTAGGAACAATTGAGGAAGCAGTTGAAAAAGCAAAATCCATGCAATAATTATTCCCATGACAAAAGAAATTGATATTGAAATAATTACCCCTTCCAGAACCGCATACAGAGGCAAAGTTAAATCTGTCTTTATTCCTGGAACGCTCGGAAATTTTCAGGTTTTGTTTAATCACGCTCCTTTGTTAAGTTCATTTGAAATCGGAAAGATAGTTGTAGAAGAATTGAACGGGAGTAAGATTGAATTTGCAACCGGAGGCGGGACAGTTGAAGTCCGCTCGAATGTTATTCTTGTTTTAGCTGACAGTGTTGAATTAAAGGATGAGATAGATACTGAACGTGCCCGTAAATCTTTGGAAAGAGCAAAGCAAAGAATTGCAAATAGGAATAAAGAAAATATTGATCTTATCAGGGCAGAAGCTTCATTGAAAAGAGCAATTAACAGACTCAAATTTGCCGGTGAATATACTGCAGTTTAATGTTAGTTAATGTTTCCATCAACGCAATTATTTGTTCAATTGCTATTGTTTTTTCAACGAGCCCAACTTTGATACAATGGTAGAAATTCGAGGTTAAAGTTGAGTACAAAAACTGAAATATCGAACAAAAACGAATAAAGAAATACTAAAATGCTCTGTAATGAAAACCGAGAGCATAAAAGTGCGAATAAATTACGGAATCAATGTTTTTTCCTTTAATTGTGTCGAAGTTGGGTTAACAATATAAAAAACCCGGAAGTTTGTTTGGTTCAAAATGGTACGTCGAAATTCTGAAGCTTCCGGGTGTAAGCAGTGTGTAAGTCCGATTATTTATCCCATCGTTTTAAATCTCTTGGCAATCTCATCCCAATTTACAACGTCCCACCAATTGGAAATGTACTCAGGTCTTCTATTTTGATATTTCAAGTAATAGGCATGTTCCCAAACATCAATGCCCATAATCGGGAATCCTTTTAGTTCGGAAACATCCATAAGCGGATTATCTTGATTCGGGGTAGAGCCGATTTCGAGCTTGCCGTTATTAGAAACCAGCCATGCCCATCCCGAGCCGAAGCGCGAAGCAGCTGCAGCGGATAATAATTCTTTGAATTTTTCAAACGAACCGAATGTGCCATTTATAGCATCGGCTAAAGCTCCGCTTGGCTTTCCGCCTTTTTTAGGTCCCATAATTACCCAGAACATGGAATGGTTATAATGTCCGCCTCCGTTATTTCTTACAGCAGCAGAGTACTTGGAAACATTTTTGAGCAATTCTTCCAGACTCAACTTTTCCATTTCAGTACCTTCTACAGCTTTATTCAGATTAGTAACGTATCCGCCATGATGTTTATCATGATGAATTTCCATCGTCCTCGCATCAATATGCGGTTCGAGAGCATCAAAAGAATATGGTAGTTTGGGTAATTCGAATTTAGGCATAATAATTTTACTCCTATTATTTATTGATGAATTTATTTTTTTTGTTAAAGCTTCTACTTTCGAAATTCCTCCGGCAAGCGGAAGAAAGCCGAGAGTGTACAGAAATTTTTTCCGATCCATAGTTTTTCTCCTTTCTGAACGATTTATACTCCGAACGATTCACCGCATCCGCAGGTTCTTTTAGCATTGGGGTTGTTGAAAACAAATCCTTTCCCGTTTAAGCCGTCGCTGAAGTCAAGAACAGTACCGGAAAGGTAAAAAAGACTTTTGCCGTCAATGAATAATTTTAAACCGTTCTTTTCAATTACTGTGTCACCTTCTTTTTGTTCGCCGTCAAAACCAAGCTGGTATGTGAGTCCGGAGCAGCCGCCGCCTTTTACTCCGACTCTCAAACCATATTCTGCCGGAATGTTGTTTTCCTCTTTAATTCGTAAAACCTGTTTGATTGCTTTTTCGGTGATATCTATTTCGGAAATATTTATTTGCTCATTCATTTTTGTCTCTCCTTTTATACTGCCTGAATTTCTTCTTTAACGATTGTTTTTTCGTCTATGGAAAAGTTTATTTTCCACGCATTGTTGCCAAGATTAATTAATTCTTTTTCTGTTTCAAGAGCGGCGGTAAACTCGAAGGCAAGTTTTTCGGCTTCAGGATATTTTAATTCTATATCTTTTTTCTCAAAGTAGCTTCTTATTGCATATTGAACATCCCGCAAAAATATATTTGAGTTATAGAAGAGCGGATATTTTATCCGCATAAACTTGAAAAATGTTTTTTTATCGCTTAACAGCATATCCAGGTATTTCACTTTTTCACCCATTTTATTGAATTAAATCGTGTACGGTTGTTATATCAAACAGTTCATTAAGTCTGTTTTGTATTTTTTGCATTGGATTTCTTATACAACAATTCTTAACTCTATGACAATCATTAGTAGTCGGATTATCTACCATGCAGTTGGTGAACTGAATTTTTTTATCCAAAATGTTTATTAATCTGTTCAGCGAAATTTGTTCCGGTCTGCAATTCAAAACATAGCCGCCTTTAATTCCTTGTGTGGATAATATTATTCCGCCTTTAGCCAATTTCTGCATTATCTTTGCCAATAAATCAAAAGGAATATTTTGAGATTCGGAAATTTCCGCTACGCTTGAGCATTTTTTATTTTCTTTCTCAGACATGTATTTTATTGCAAATAACGCATATTCGACAGATTTTGCAATCTTTAACATAAATACGACTTTTTTAGTCCGAATTAAACTAACAAAGCAATGCAAGAAAAGCAAATTTAGAGAAGGGGAAATTTTATCAACTAAAAGCAAGAAGTTTTATGATTGTAAAAAGAATTAATATAGGATAAAGTTTAACATAAACTATTCAGTAGAGTATTTTACAACCCCAAAATAGTAATACATCCTTTTGCTAAATCTACCAGCGGCGTAAAATATATTCCAAAAATGAAAATTGGTATTAAAAGAACCAAAACAAGAATTGTATTTGGTTTGGATGTTTTTATTTCCGGTATCGCAGTTTCTGGTTTTGTGAGATACATATGTTTTAGTACTCTCACGTAATAATAGAGAGAGACAACAGTATTAAGAAGTGCAACAACTGCCAAGCCAATCATGTTTGCATCTACAAGAGCTACGAATAAATAGAGCTTGCCGATAAATCCAGCAGTGGGAGGCAAACCGGTAAGCGAAATTAAAAATATTGCAAGCGAAGCAGCAAGGAAAGGAGAGGAATAACCGAGACCGTCATAGTCATCAATTTCCTCTGAGTTGATCTTATTTGCAATCAGCATTACAACAAGAAATGCGCCGAGGTTCATCAGCAGATAAACAGCAAAATAAATTAACATAGCTGTTAAACCTTGATTTGAAAGAACAGCTAGTCCCAGCATTATGTATCCTGCATGAGCAATGCTCGAATATGCCAGCATTCTTTTTAGATTGTCCTGCCAAAGTGCCGAAAAATTCCCGAGTGTCATTGTAAAAATTGATATTACGACAATCAATGTTTTCCAATCGAAGACATGGATTAACTGCCAGAAGCCGGATGTATCTATGTAAGAGACAAAAGTAATTTTTACAAATCGAATTAATAATGCAAAACCGGCAGCTTTGCTGGCGACAGAAAGAAATGCAGTTATTGTAATTGGTGCACCTTCATAAACATCAGGTGTCCAGAAATGGAACGGTGCAGAGGAAATTTTATAACCTATTCCTGCAAAAATTAAAATCATAGCAAATGAGAAAGTAAACAAATTCAAATGCGGGATTTGAATCAGAGAATTAATCATGTAAAGATTTGTGGTCCCTGTCATGCCGTAAACAAGTGAGATGCCGAATAACATTAGACCGGAGGATACTGAGCCGTAAATCATATATTTAAGTGAAGCTTCGCTGTTTCTTTCTCTTAATTTTGTGAAACCGGCAAGCACGTAAGAAGATAAAGACAACAATTCAACAGAAAGATAAATTAAAATCAGATCTGTAGCGGAAATCATAAAAAGCATTCCGAGTATCATTCCAAATATTAATGCATAGTATTCGCCGATTCGTTCGGATGTTTTTTTGATTTCATCGGAAGAAAGTGAAAAGAAAACAATAATGACGGATGCGACAATAACTATCAGCTTAAAGAAACTGCCGAATGAATCGATAGTAATCATCCCGAAATTTCTATAAGATTCATTTCCCGTAGAGAACGCAAATCCGCTTAATGAGAATTGGTTGATCACAAAAAATCCGGTTGCAAGCAGACCAATTAAAGCAACGTATGAAATAATCTTTTTATCGTGATGAAAGATTAAATCAAACAAAACCAATACGAGCAGAGCAATTGACAAAGTCAATTCGGGTAATAAAAGGTTCAGTGAGTGCGATAGATTACTAAGTTCCATTCTTTATTATAATCCGCCTAAAGTTATTGTATGAATTCCATTGTTAACAACATTTACAAGTGTATTCACGGAAGTATTCATTATGTCGAGCATAGCAGACGGATAAACACCAAGGAAAATGATTATTGCTGTTAAGGGGACAAACATTACATATTCTCTCGGTTCCAAATCCGGAAGGGAAGTCCATTTTTCATTCAGTTTGCCGAGAAAAACTCTTTGCAGTGTCCACAGCATGTAGCCTGCTCCAAGTAAAATTCCAAGTGTTGAAATGATTGTTAACGTTCTGATTGAATCTGTGCCGAAAGCGCCGATAAATACTAATGCTTCCGAAATAAATCCGCTTAAGCTTGGCAGTCCGATTGCAGCAAAAAAAGCTACAGTAACAAATCCGGTGTAAGCAGGCATCTGTACTGCCAGTCCTCCAAAATCGTTGAGCCCTCTTGTATGAGCTCTGTCGTAAACAACGCCCACAATTAAAAAGAGCATTGCGGTGATAGTGCCATGGTTGAACATTTGAAGTACCGCACCATTTACTCCGGTTGTACTTAAAGAAGCCATACCAAGCAGAACATAACCCATGTGTGAGATAGAAGAATAAGCTATAAGTTTCTTAAAATCTTTTTGAGCCATCGCAACAAGAGCACCGTATACAATGTTGATCATTCCGAATAAGCCAATATACCACATCAGTTCTCGAGTAATCTCTGGAAAAATGGGATAGCTGACCCTGAGTATTCCGTAAGTTCCCATTTTTAATAGAACACCGGCAAGTATTACACTTATTGGTGTAGGCGCTTCAACGTGAGCATCAGGAAGCCAGGTATGAAAAGGGAACATCGGTATTTTAATAGCGAATCCGGCAAAAAGTGCAATGTAAGCAATAAGCCTTAGATTATGCGGATTAATCGGTGAAAGAATTCCTGTTGCGGTGAAGTTTTGAGGATTCATAAGAGCTAACAAGTTAAATGTAAATACCTTTGATCCGTCAGCTAAAGTTTCCTGTGCACTAAAATAAAGTCCAATCATAACCAAAAGAATAAATACGCTTCCGAGCAAAGTGTAAATAAAAAACTTAATAGCTGCATATTCTTTTCTTGGTCCGCCCCAAATACCAATTAAAAAGTACATAGGAAGAAGCATCAATTCCCAGAAAATGTAGAAGAGGAAAAAATCAAGCGCAACAAAAACTCCCATCATGCCGGTATCAAGCAGCAGAAACATTATGAAATAACCTTTGACGGCTTTCTCAATATTCCATGATGAGATTGTTGCTATTAAAGTGATAATAGCCGTAAGAAGAAGCAGCGGCATGCTAATACCATCTATGCCGAGAAAGTAATCAATTTTTATTGTGCCGAGCCAGGAAATTCCGCTGATTTCAATCCATCTGAATTTTTCGATAAACTGAAATGATTTTGCATCAAAAATGCCGGCTGCCGAATAATTGTAATTCGCCAGTAATACAACAGCAAGTAATACCTGAATTGCAGTAACAATCAAAGCAGTATACCTGATTGATCTATACTGGTCTTTTGGCAGGAACAAAATAACAATCATCCCTAAAATCGGGAGAAAGGTTATAAAAGTTAGTATCGGGAATCCGTTCATTATCAACTACCTATGGTTTATAAAACTTTTTTGATCTTTCTTAAAATGACTTAAAAATTAAAAGCAAAATGATTACTGAAAAAACAACAAAGACAACGTATGTCTGAACTTTGCCGGTTTGAATTCTCTTAAATGAAAGTCCGATAAACCCGCTGAAAAATGCAGAGAAGTTTACCAATCCATCTACAACGTAAATATCAAAAAGACCACTTAGCTTCGAGGTTAGTTTGGTTAAATACCCTGCACCGTTAACAATGCCGTCAACAATAATATTATCGAACCAGGCTAAAACTTTGCTCAAACCGATTACTCCGGCTACCGCAGTGGCGTGATACAATTCGTCAAGATACCATTTATTGAGTGAAAGATTATAAAGCGGTTTGAGCTTCTCAGTAAGTTTGTCAACATCTATCTTTTTCCATTGATACATAACGTATGCAATTAGAATTCCAAGTCCCGCTAAAATTAGAGACAACAGCATTGCGGGATAATGTGCCCAGTGAATCGTTTCAGTGTATAGTTCCGAATGAACAATTTCCCCGTGAAGTGCACTTTCACCGGCAGCGTTATAAATCATAAAATTGAATTGCGATTCTGCTGGAACAACTGTGTGTGGAGTTTTAACCCAGCTTGATAAAAACCAACCGGCATCGGGTGAAAATGGATTTGGCGTATACCAGATAAACACCGAGAGCACAGCCAGTATAACAAGCGGTGCAGCCATTACAAACTTGGATTCGTGGGCATGTTCATATTTTTCCCGATCTCTTGGTTCACCGTGAAAAGTGAGAATTACCAATCGGAACATATAAAAGGCTGTCATCAATGCTACCGTAAAACCAAAAACCGGAATGAGCCAATGACCTGTTAATTTTCCGAATGCAAGCGTGCCGGCAAGAATTCCGTCTTTACTCAAGAACCCGGAAGTCAACGGGATTCCAGAGATAGCTAACGATGAAATTAAAAATGTAAGATAAGTCAACGGCATTTTCTTCCTTAGTCCGCCCATATTGCGGATATCCTGTTCATGATGCATTGCATGAATAACCGAGCCGGAACCTAAAAATAAATTTGCCTTAAAAAATGCATGAGTAACAAGATGGAAGAAAGCAAACGCATAAGCACCAACGCCGACCGACATAACCATATATCCTAGCTGGCTTACGGTAGAGTAAGCTAAAACTTTTTTGATATCGTTTTGTGTGAGTGCAATTGTTGCAGAAATAAAAGATGTAAAAGCACCGACTATAGCAATCGTAAGCATTGCATCTGCGGTAAGCATTACAAAAATTCTCACCAGTAGATAAACGCCGGCTGCAACCATTGTAGCTGCATGAATCAAAGCACTAACTGGAGTAGGGCCTTCCATTGCATCGGGCAGCCAGACATGGAGAGGGAACTGAGCCGATTTTCCAACCGCACCCATAAATACTAAAATGCCTGCTGCGGTTAACCATGCAGTACTGTCGAAAGGCAGATGTCCTTGTGAAATTTGACTAAAAATTGAATCGAATGTAAAAGTTTTATATGTGAAGAAAAGAATTAAAATACCGATGAACATTCCTATATCGCCTATCCGGTTAACAAGAAAAGCTTTTTTGGCTGCATCGGAAGCAGATTTTTTTTCGAACCAAAAACCAATTAATAAATATGATGAAAGACCTACTAATTCCCAGAAAATGTACATCATCAAAAAATTATGTGTAACAACAATTCCGAGCATGGAAAAAGTAAATATGCCTAAATAAGCGAAGTAGCGGTTATACCTTTTATCCCCGTGCATATATTCGACCGAGAATAAGTGTACAACAAAGCTTATTATGTAGACAACGAGAAGCATCAACGCAGCAACATTGTCGATTTTTATTCCCAGTTCAATAAAATATCGGGAAGGGGAATCCGCTGCGCCAATTGAAAACCATTGAAAGCCAGAGATAATATTTTGATTGTTATAAAAAGCTAATTTCGCAAAGCAGATAATAATTGAAATTAACAATCCCAAACCTGTAACGCCGACTTCAAACCAGTAGACCTTAGGAAATTTTTTGCCGGAAAACAAAGTAATTATAAAGCCAAGCAGCGGAATAAATAATGCAATTACCGATAGCAGTATGATCGTGTATTCAGTCATTTTTATTCTTTTAAGTTATCGATTTCATCAATATTGACGTTTGTGAATGTTTTATAGATGTTGAGCACAATTGCAAGCGCAACGGCAGCTTCTGCCGCTGCAAGAATTATGATAAACAATGCAATTAATTGTCCGCCTAACCCTAAATTTCCGAACTTTGAAAAAGCAACAAAATTTATGTTAGCTGAATTGAGAATTAATTCTACTCCCATCAAAACCATGATGGCATTTTTTCGTGTTACGATTGCATAAATTCCCAAGGAAAACAGAATTGCACTTACAACGAGAAAATGTGTTAAACCTACATGGATCATAATTCTATAATTTATTTTTTATTCTTGTTCTCTTCTTGCAATGGAAGCTGCTCCTATTAATGCAATTAAAAGCAGTATCCCAAGCAGTTCAAAAATTAATATATAATCGGTTATTAATAATCTTCCTAAAGTTACAGTTGTAGTCACCGGTGTTTCCGACGGCTGTGTCTTCCATTCTGTCCAGACCATTGCCGAAAGAAGCAGTCCCATTAAAACTCCAACAGCAACGGCTCCGGGTAAAACATGAATTGTGCCGGTTCTAATATCAACATTTGTAATTTTGTTTGTGAGCATCACACCGAAGAGCAGCAGAATAAGAATTCCGCCGACATAAACCAGAATTTGTACTATAGCAATGAAGTCGGCACCGAGAAGTACGTAAATACCGGCGACACCGAAAAATGTAAAAAGTAAAGAGAAAGCAGAATAAACTATATTTTTTGAAGTTACTACAATAAATCCCGAAAGAATAGTAATAGCGGCGAATAAGTAAAATATTATATCGTATAAACTCATCTATTGTTACTCGGTTTTTGGTTGTTCGGGTTTCTGTTCTGCTTTGGCTTTCGCAGTCGCAGACGCTGACGAATTTTGTCGAGCAGCGGCTTTCTGAGCTTCCTTTTCTGCAGTGAACTTCTCAAAATTTTTCTTCTTTTCTTCTACTTCTGCTTCTGTAAGAGTAGCAAATTTATATACAAGATTTTGTCTTTCGTATTCTGAAAATTCATAAACATCAGTCATATAAATGCATTCGGTAGGACACGGAAAAACGCATAGCTGACAGTAGCAGCATTTAGCAATATCAATATCAAATTTTGTTACCCAAAGGGCTTTCTTTTTACCGTTTGAAGTAGTTCCAAGATCTTCGCCGGGTACGGCTTTTACGGTTTCAATTTCAATGCAGCTTACCGGACATGCGCGTGCACACTGATCGCATCCGATGCAGTCATCCATATTTACGTATAGTCGGTTTCGAGCTCGTTCGGGCAGTTTTACTCTTACATCCGGGTACTGGATTGTAACGGCAGGTACAAACAAATGTTTGAATGTAACTTTCATACCTACGAGAACCGTCCAGATTCCCAGCCATGTATCTTTAAAATATTGTTTCAAACCGTTCATATTTCACTTAACGGAATAAAGTAATTATTCCAACTATAATTAAATTTACAAATGAATAAGGAATTAAAAATTTCCAGCAGACATGCATTAGCTGGTCTACGCGGAGGCGCGGTAAAGTCCATCTTAACCACATTTGAACAAATACAAAAATGATTCCTTTGAACGTAAACCAGAAAACTTGTTCAATTGGAACAAGCCATGGAATATTAAAGGAATTGCCAAGATAGCCAAAAGGTGATTGATAACCTCCGAAGAAAAGCAATGTAATTACGGCAGAAACAGCAAACATATTGCCGTATTCTGCGAGGAAAAACATAGCGAATTTCATTCCTGAATATTCAGTATGGTATCCGGCAACTAATTCAGATTCTGCTTCTGGAATATCAAAAGGTGTTCTGTTTACTTCGGCTAAGGTGCTAATGTAAAGAATAGTGAAACCGATAATCATAAAAGGAATTAATAAAAATTTTGTAAGTCCGTCTCCGGGTCCACCCAAAATAAACCAGTTCCAGAAATAAGCAGTCTGGATTTGACTGAATTTATCGAGACTTAAAGTGCCGGTAAGCATAACCATTGTTAGAATCACAATTGCACTTGGAATTTCATAGCTGACTATTTGAGCTGCGGAACGCATTGCACCGAGAAGTGCGTATTTGTTGTTAGATGCCCAGCCGCCCATTAATATTCCGGCAACAACGAAACTTGAAACAGCAATGATGTAAAAAATTCCTACTTCTGCATTTGAACCAATATACTTGCTCGAAAAGGGGATTGCGGCAAATGCAGCATAGCTTCCGGCAAAAACAAGAATCGGTGCTAAATTAAATAATTTTTTATCTGCTTCGGCAGGAATAATATCTTCTTTTTGGATAAGCTTCAGTATATCTGCAATAGTCTGTAGTACGCCGTGCCAACCGACTCTCATCGGACCGAGACGATCCTGCATGTGTGCAGAAACTTTGCGTTCAAGCCAAACAGCAAAAAGAGCAAATGGAAGAATAAAAACAAATAATGGAAGTGCTGCAGCAATTATCCATGCAACAGCTTGATTGCCGAATATATTATTTAGAATCTCGTACATTACCTATCCACTTCTCCTAAAACTATATCAATACTGCCGAGTATTGCAACAACATCCGAAACCAGATGTCCTTTGCATAATTCTCCCAACACAGAAAGATTAACAAATGAAGGTGCGCGTACTTTTACTCTAAAAGGACTTGTTGAGCCGTCGCTGATTATAAAATATCCAAGTTCACCTCTTGGATTTTCTACGCGTCCGTAAACGGTTCCCTTTGGCGGTTTAATCCGTTTAGGTATAGCAGACTGAACATTACCTTCAGGTATTTGGTCAATAGCCTGCTCAATAATTCTTAAACTTTGTTCCATCTCCAAAACGCGTACATAATAACGATCCCAGCAGTCGCCAACAGTTCCCATTAATCCCTTTCCTACAGGAATATCAAAATCAAATCGGTCATAAATAGAATACGGGTCGTCTTTGCGTAAGTCAAACTTTAAGCCGCTTCCTCTAAGATTTGGGCCTGTTATACCATAGTTGATCGCCGTATCCAGAGGTAAGACGCCGATATTTGCTGTTCTTTCTATAAAAATTTTATTGAATGTTAATAGATCATTGAGTTCTTTGATATTGGGTTTATAATAATTAACGAATTCTTTTGTTAGTCTTATGAAATCAGGATGAATGTCGTGAGAAAGTCCGCCAACCCACATATAGTTGTAGAGCAACCTTGCTCCGCATGTCATTTCAAAAAGGCTTAATATTTTTTCGCGGTCACGGAATAAATAAAGGAAAGGTGTAAAAGCACCGAGGTCCAGACCGTAAGTTCCGAGTGCGACCATGTGGGATGCAATTCTCTGCAGTTCTCCCATAATTACGCGAATATATTGAACTCGTTCTGGTACTTCGATTCCAAGTAATTTTTCTACTGTTACAACATAACCGAAATTGTTATACATGGAAGCTAAATAATCCATTCGATCGGTATAAGGAATTACCTGTGGGTAAGTCATTGCTTCGGCATGCTTTTCAAAACATCTATGCAAATAACCGATGTGAGGTATTACATTTTTGATTAACTCACCTTCAAGTTCAAGCTCGAGCCGCAAAACACCGTGAGTAGATGGGTGCTGCGGACCCATGTTTAGTACCATATGTTCGGTTTTTAAAGCCATTACTGGATAGATTTTAGATTTAAGATTTTAGACATTAGACTCAAGATTTTAGATCGGTTTTTAATTTTGTTTTAAATCCATAAATAAGTTTCTCGATTTCGGATATCTCTGATAAATAATTATCTAAATCTACTTATGATATAAACCCTAAATCGTAAGATAGGTATAATTGTGTTTGCAATTCATAAGCAGAACCATTTGCGACATCTAAAGACCTTATAAAATTTTTGTCGGTTCGGCGGCCAGTTCCTTCAGCAACGTTGGAAGGAATTGAAATCGCCGCTTTTTTCATTTGTAATGTTAAAGCAGACTTTTCATCATCAGTGAAATTTTTAACAAGATTATATATTTGTTTAACAAATTTTCTCGATTTTTGCCAAACTATTAATTCCTTAAAATTATGCATTTGATAATCTCCTATCTCAAATCTAAAAATCTTGTGTCTAATAGGGAACTTTCATTCCTTGGTAAAATTCCGGATTCTTGTAATCTTTTCTTAACGGATGACCGGCTTCCCAATCGTACGGCATTAAAATTCTTCTTAAGTCGGGATGATTTAAGAATTTTATTCCTATTAAATCATACGCTTCGCGTTCATGCCAATCCGCTGTGCGCCAAATTGATTCAACAGATTCTATCTCGGGATTTTCTCTCGGCACCGAAGCTTTCAAAGTTATCTTGTGTTTTAGCGGTATAGAGTATAGATGATAATAAACGCTGAGTGTACCACCTTTAATTGTTTCTGAACCGTCTTCCTCTTTTATTTTTTCTCCGTTGGCATCGTCTACGCCGGAAAGACACATAAGGCTGTCGAATTTTAATTCTTCGTTATCGCGTAGAAAAAGCGCAATTTTATTAGTGTGAAGAGGAGCTATTGAAATGATTGGTTCAACTGGTGTTTCTTTATCTAAACTTAAAATAGCTTCGCCAAATTCTTTTTTTAACAACTCATAAATTTCGTCGGCAGTTTTCATGCGGATTTTTTTCTTAACGATTCGTTTCTAATTTTTTCTTGTAGTTTTAATAATCCTTCTAACAAAGCCTCGGGGCGCGGTGGACAGCCCGGTACATAAACATCTACAGGAATAACGCGATCAACGCCTTTAAGTACGTGATAACCATGTTCCCAGTAAGGACCGCCGCAATTTGAACAGCTTCCCATTGAAATAATGTATTTCGGATCCGGCATTTGCTCGTACAATCTCTTAATTCTCAAAGCCATTTTTAATGTTACCGTTCCTGAGATAATAATCGCATCTGCTTGACGGGGCGTGTTGCGCGGCATTACTCCGAATCTGTCAAAATCATAATGTGAAGCTGAAGTAGCCATCATTTCAATAGCACAGCAAGCAAGTCCAAATCCAAGCTGCCATATTGAAGATAACCTAGCCCAGTTCATTAAATCATCTACTTTAGCTATTACAATGTTATCTTCTGAAAATTCTTTATCTAAAAGTCCCATTAATTTTTTCGGATTTTTTAGCTGTTAATTTTTTCTGTTTTATTAGAAGTATTTTTTAATTCGGGAGGAGTAATTTTGGGACGTGCCCATTCCAAATCGCCCTTTCTCCATTCGTAAGCCATGCCCAGACCGAGTATTAATAAAAAAATTATTCCGGCTAAAAAGCCGTAAGTGCCGTATTCTTTATAACTTAAAGCCCATGGAAATAATAGAACAACTTCAACATCAAAAATCAAAAAAATTAAGGCTACTACGTAAAATCTTATGTTAAACTTAACCCACGGTGACCCCTTTGCATCTTCTCCGCATTCGTAAATTTTAGTTTTTTCGTGGGTAATTCTACTTGGTCTGATAAGCTTAGCGAAAAAAATAACAATTGCTACAAATACAACTGCGAGCAGAACAAAGACGAAAATTTTCCCGAATTCAGTAAGCATAATAAGTAAAAAAAGTTGCGATTAAAATAAAACTTGTTTGTCTTAATGTCAAGGAAACGTATATTAGATGAATCTAAACTCTTGAATTAAATGTCTGATAACGAAAAATTTTTAATAACTATGAGTATCTATTTTTACTTTTCCTCTAAAGATTCTGTAGATGCTAATTGTATATGCAAGTACCAGAGGTATTCCTATTATTGCTATTATCAGCATTATCATTAACGTTTTTTGTGAAGAGGCTGCGTTATAAATAGTTAAGCTGTATTCCGGATTAGGATTTGATAAAACAATATTTGGAAATAATCCAATTGCAAATAGAGTAAGCAGAGCAAGAATGCTTGCACTCGATGAAAGAAAAGCATGCCAGTTTCTTTTATGATGAATTTCTCTCGGAATATTGGCTATTGCGAGCATGTTTAAAATGGCTACAAGAAATAATATCGGAGTAGATTTGAAATGTTCAACCATGTGAGGGAAATAAATTAGTGTTGACATAGTGGTTGTAACATAGCAAATAACAAAAAATATTATTGTGTTGTTTATCCATGAACTTACTTTAGCTTGGAGTTCGCCTTCTGTTTTCATTGCCAGATAAATTGAGCCGTGCATCATAAATAAGGCGACGGTTGTTATCCCGACTAAAACAGTATATGGTGAAATCAAAGTCCAGAAAGTACCGGTAAATTCTTTGTCCGGTCCTAATGGAATTCCCTGAACAATATTGCCAAGAGCAACACCCATCAAAAATGCAATCAGAATGCTGGCAAAACAGAAAGCAGCATCCCAGCTTTGCCGCCAAATTTTTGAGTTTTGTTTACTGCGGAATTCAATTGCAACTGCACGGAAAATTAAAGCAAAGAGAAGAATCATAAAAGCAGTATAGAACCCGGAAAATACAGTTGCATAAACATGCGGAAATGCGGCAAAGAGAGCACCTCCTCCGGTTACAAGCCAGACTTCGTTTCCGTCCCATACCGGTCCGATAGAATTTATAAGAATTCTTCTTTCGAGGTCATCTTTTACAAGAAGTTGTAATGAGCCAACACCTAAATCAAATCCATCAAGTATTGCGTAACCTGCTAATAAAATTCCAATTAATATAAACCAGATTGTATTGAGATCAAAAGTAAATTCCATTTTTACCTCGCTCGGTTCTAAAAAGTTTTATTCTTTTCTAGAACTAATTTCTGATGTTCGTATTCTGATTGAATTTCATCTGCTTCTTCAGGCCCATGCTGTATTTTTTCGTTGAGCAGATAAATAAACAATACAAACAGCAGTATATAAATTATAGTAAACAAAATAAGTGAGAACCAAATTTGTCCTGTTGTTACTGCTTTAGACAATGCCTCGGAAGTTTTCAATAATCCGTAAACAATCCACGGTTGTCTTCCAATTTCAGCGGACATCCATCCGAGTTGATTAGCTATTTGTGGGCCGAGGACAGAGAAAATGAACACATATAAAAGCCATTTATGACGGAAAAGTTTTCCGCGCCACCATAAGAATATTCCAAGCCAGCTTATAATAATAAGTAATACACCGATAGCAACCATAAAATGGTATGTTTGAAAAACTATATTTACCGGCGGTCGGGTTTCCGGTGAAAATGCATTTAAACCTGTAACAGGCTTTTGCGTGTTCCCGTAGATTAAGTAACTCAGCATTCCCGGTATTGCCACTCCGAATTTTACTTGCTGCTGCTCCTCATTTACCCATCCAAATAGATAAATTGGAGCGGGAGCAAGCGAATCAAAGTGGGCTTCAAAGGCGGCTAACTTTGCAGGCTGTGTTTTACTTATTCCGACAGCACTTTGGTGTCCTGTGAATAGCTGGAATAAAGATGCAAAACCGGCTAAAAGCAGTGCAATTTTTAATGAATATTCAGCAAAATCTAAATGACGTTTTCTAATTATATAATAAGCACTTACGCTGATTACTAAAAAACTTCCTGCAAGCCAAGAGCCGGACAAAACATGAAGAAGTCTATCTACTGAAGAAGGGTTAAATACCATAGCCCAGAAATCAGTAATTTCAGCCCTTGCTTCCAAACCTTGCCCTACAATATGAAATCCTGCCGGCGTCTGCTGCCACGAGTTTGCTACCACAATCCAAACAGCACTTAGCATTGAGCCAAGTGATACCATAATCGTCGAAATAAAATGAGTTCTTGGACTTACTTTATTCCAGCCAAAAACGAGAATAGCTAAAAAGCCCGATTCAAGAAAAAATGCAAAAATTCCTTCTGCGGCAAGCGCACTTCCAAAAACATCTCCGACATATCTTGAATATGTTGCCCAGTTAGTGCCAAATTCAAATTCCATGACGATGCCTGTCGCTACTCCCAAAGCAAAGGTGAGAGCAAATATTTTAACCCAGAATTTCGTCATTTTTTCGTAAAGGGGATTTTTTGTTTTTAAATACATTCCTTCCATCATCACTAAAATTACACCGAGACCAATGCTGAGCGGCGGGTATATATAATGAAATCCAACTGTAAAAGCGAATTGAATGCGGGCTAAGATTTCTGTTGTCATTTGGTCAGTCCTTCAAATGAACGTTTTATTTAGCAATATAAAAGTAATTATTCATAAATTATAATTAAAGCAATATTTTACATTATTGTTGATAATTTTTGTAACTAAAAAAATCATACCAAATTTTGTTTACTCAATTGTTTATAATATTTTTATTAAATTTTATTTCAAAATAATCATAGTCGAAGCAGCAAATGAAAATCAAGTATTGTTTGCCGATATTCTTCATATTTGTTTTTATTTCAGTTAGTATCTTGAAAGCCCAGAAATGGCTGAATGTATTAAAATTATCTAATCAATCAGTTTTTATTGATACATCGAATCTAAAGTCAATTGATAATCAAATTTCAGTTTTATGTTTAATTAGTTATGCTGCACCGCAAAAACTGTCTTCCGTTAATGAGAATGTCAGTACGATAAAAACACAAGTCCTATTCAACACCGAAGCACAAAAATATACAGTCATCGGTAATCTTTATTACGATAACAGATCAAAAATTGTTGGCGAATCGAATTTGCCAGCGTATGCAATTTCGTCAACAAATTTTTCTGTGCCAATTAAAAAGAATCCTTTGATGACCGTAATTTACAATAAATGTCTCGAAGTTATGAAAACCACATTACCCAAAATTTCAATTTCAAATCTTGACTCACTAAATACTATTGTCGAAAAGTATCTGTCATCCGATTCCACTTTTTTTGTATCAAAACAGGATTCACTTTCTGCAGTCAAAACTGTTGCCGAACAAACAATTACCGAAGGACAAAAATCGATGGGAAATGCTGTAAAAGACAATGAAGCTAAATTTAATGAAATAGAAATGATGGATACTTCCAAGAGTAATGTTTCCGATGAAACAATAAATAAAAGCACGCCACCGGTAGCAGCTGTCGAGCTTTCACCAGGTAATGAAATTTACGATACCGAGAAAGAAACAAATCCGAAAGGCACAATTTTTACTGACGGCAAATTATATTGTTTTCAGGTCTCTTCATGGAAAAATTTAACTGTAGCTGAACGTGAGGCTGCAAAATTAAAAAGAGAAGGGCACAATGCTTTTATTCAAGAAGCAGAAATTCCGCATCTCGGGAAATGGTACAGAGTTCGGATAGGCTATTTTTATTCTCTTCGTGAAACCGAAGCTTACATGAAAACTATGAACAAAAATTGATCCGCTAATATCCGCGAATTATCCGCGAAAATTCGCGGATTGAATTTCTTCATTGCATTTTTCTATTTTATTTATTCAGTTACGCCCAACAAAAAACAGCAGGCTGAAAATGAAAACAAAATTGATATTAATTGCAGCAGGTCTAATATTACTGATATCCGTTTCTTTTTACCTACAAAGTGCTCACTTAGATCCGGTGGAGCAAGCTCGCCAAAATCCGGTGGAGCAAGCTCGCCAAAGTACGGCGGAGCAGGCTCGCCAAAATACGGCGGAGCAAGTTGATTCCAACAAGACAATTCAAAAGAAAGGAGTTAAAATGAAATTTAAAGTTGTAAAATCTGAAGAGGAATGGAAGAAAGAATTAACTCCCGAACAATTTCATGTTTTGCGTGAAAAAGGAACTGAACGACCGTTTACAGGCAAGTACTATAAACTAAACGAAAACGGAACTTACGTTTGTGCAGCCTGCGGCAATGAATTGTTTAAGTCTGACACAAAATTTGACTCCGGCTGCGGCTGGCCTAGTTATTTTAAGCCAATTAGTGACAGTGCGGTAGTTTATCAAAGAGATACAAGTTACGGAATGGTACGTACAGAAGTTTTGTGCGCAAAGTGCGGCTCGCATTTAGGACATGTTTTTGATGATGGTCCTGATCCTACCGGATTGAGATATTGTATTAACTCAGTCGCTTTGGGTTTTGAAAGGGCAGACAGCGTTAAAGAAGGTAAATAACAATTTCTTTCTATGCTGCACTTCAATGAATTAAAGATGAGACTGACCAAAAAGTAACTTTTTAATAGAACAATAACCGCGAATTGTGCAGCTTGTCCCGTGTATTTTATGGAGAATTTTCTCGAATTATTTTGTTGATTCTTACTTTTTGGTCACCCTCATCTTTTTTTTACAAGAACCCTTTTTGTAAATTGTAAAATAAAAATAACCTGCATTTAAAAAATGGTCTTTCAAAAACTTGGATTAGCTGTTACATTTTCACCCAACGCTGTTTCTCTGCTTAAAACAGCAAAACGGCTGCAAAATTTATTTGGATCGGAGCTGCTTTTGATACATGCCGGCGGGAAGAGCATTGAAACAGAAAAACTTATGCAGGATCTTCTTCGCCAAACGGATATAGAAAAAAATTCTTATGAGTTAATCTGGCAGGAGGGCGATCCTTCTAAAGTTATTATTAATGCCTGCAAAGCACGAAATGTTGATTTGCTGATTGCCGGTGCACTCGAAAAAGAGAGCATTTTGAAATATTATATTGGGTCGGTCGCACGAAATATTATGAGAGAATCGCCCTGTTCTATTCTGATACTAACTCATACTTCAACAGGAGAGAAACCATTCAAAAAATTCTGTGCATCAGTTCAATATAATTCATTAGGCGAATATGCAATCAGAAAGGCGTATGAATTTGCAAAACTTGAAAAGGCAGATGAATTTGTTTTAATAAAAGAGTTTGAAATACCGGGTCTGGCAATAACAATTTCGGACACCGGTTCAATGCAGGAAACTGAAAGAAAAAGGGCTTACTGGCAAAGAGAAGAAGAATTAAAACTTGATGTTTTTGCAAAAGAGCTTAACCTCTCAGGTGTGGAATTAAAGACAGTTTGTTTGTACGGCAAACAGGGCTGGGTATCAAGTAATTATGTAAGAGAATGCGGTGGTGATTTGCTTGTAGTCCCTTCACCTCAAAAAAAATTAAAACTCTTCGATAGAATTTTTCAGCATGATATCGAGTTTGTGTTTAAGCAGCTTCCTTGCGCATTACTAATTATTAGAGAAGACCACAATTAACAGGGATGTATGGTTTTAAACTCTATTGAAATAGTATACTTTCTGCTAAGTATAGGAATCATCTTATTTGTCGGAAGAGGAGTTGGCGAACTTTTAAGAAAATTTAAGCAGCCGATTATTATCGGTGAAATACTTGCTGGAATTATTTTGGGCCCCACCATATTTGGCTCTATCTTCAAAGATTTATACGATTTACTTTTTAACTACTCACCGACAATAAACTTTGCTTTTAATGGAATAACTGAGCTGAGCCTTGTACTTTTATTGCTTGTGCTTGGTCTCGAAATAGATTTAAGTCTGGCATTAACTCAGGGGAAGAGAGCTTCTTTAGTAAGTATCCTCGGTGTTGTTTTTCCTTTCAGTATAGGATTTATTGTTGCATACTTTTTCCCTCTGGAAATGGGAATCAAAGACTATGCAATGCGACTGCCTTTCTCTTTGTTTGTTGGTACTGCACTTTCAATAACTGCCCTTCCCGTTGCAGCAAAAGCTTTAATGGACCTCAACATTTTTAAAACCGAGATCGGCATGCTTATAATTACATCGGCAATGTTTAACGATTTAATTGGCTGGATAGTCTTTTCAATTATAATTGGAATGCTGGGATACAGCACTCATAGTCTGGAACTGCACTGGCTTCTGATAACACTTGCTGTTTTTGTAGGCGTGATTTTGTTGATTGGAAGAAAAATAATTAATTATGTTATTCCAAAATTAGAAAAACATGCTTCTTATCCCGGCGGAATACTGAATTTCATTTTTGTACTTGGCTTATTCTGTGCGGCATTCACTGAATTCATAGGAGTTCATGCAATTTTCGGGGCATTTATAATTGGTATTGCTATTGGCGATTCCGTTCATCTCAAAGAGGATACACGCGAAATTGTTCAGCAGTTTGTTACTAATATTTTTGCCCCTATTTTTTTTGTTTCAATAGGTCTCAGGGTTAACTTCATAGAGAACTTTAATTTTTTGCTGGTTGCTGCTTTCTTATTGATGTCGGTTACAGGTAAGATGTTAGGAAGCTTATTAGGTGCAAAACTAGGTGGCATTGGGAGAGAGAATTCAATTATAATAGGTTTAGGGCTGAATGCTCACGGTGCTATGGAAATTATTTTGGGAACTATTGCACTCCAGAACAATTTAATACAGCCTAAAGTTTTCGTGGCACTTGTTATTATGGCTTTATTTACTTCAATTACCAGTGCACAATTAATGAACTTTTTCCTGAAAAGAAGCAAACAACTGTTAAATTTTATAGGACTGCTAAAGCCTGAAAATATTTTTTTCACCAATGCATCTTCAAAACAAGAAGTGATAAAAGAGTTGTGCCTGTCTATATCGAATCAATATAAACTAAACAGCGAAAAGTTGATAAGTGAGGTTATGGCAAGAGAGGAACTGATCTCAACAGGCTTAGAGAAACATCTTGCAATTCCGCATGCCAAAATGAATATTCAAAATCCAATAGTTGCTTTAGGAGTACATAAAAACGGAATTGATTTTGATTCACTTGACGGGCTGCCTGCCAAAATTATTGTTTTACTGATTACACCACTAAACGATCCGGAACTTCAGCTTAGGTTATTAGCTGAAATTTCAACAACACTTGGTGATGCTGAGAGGATAGGGAAACTTGTAGAATTAACCGACGCTTCCGAATTTATCACCACTCTAAAACAATTTTCTTAATCTTTTGTTTTGGCGTCATTTAATTTTATACCGCTGACTTTTATAATGCTTATTATAAGAACAATTAAACCTGTCCATTGAACAAAATTCAGCATACTGCCATGCAAAAAATAATCGAGTATAATCGCAGTCATTGGGAAAGCTAACTCACAAATTGTTGATACTGAAGCGGTAATTTTTTTCAGTCCGTAATAGTACAAAAATATTGCGGCACCGCCGGTAGTAAATGCAATCAAAAAGAAAGTAAACCATTGCTTTACAGAAACATCTGCAATTGAACCGGCTTCCATAGAGCCAAGAACAAATATCAGCATAATAATTGATGCGAAAAGAAATCGTAAGTAAGTGCCGAGTTCAAAGCTGACATTTCTCAGCGCACGTTTGCTGAATACTGTAGAAGAACCAAAGCTAACAGCGGCTGTGAGTGATAAAACAGCCGCAACTGTTGTCTTATCGCCAGTATTAAAATTTGGAAGTGCTGCTCCGAAAGTCATGAAGTAAGCACCAGTAACTGCCAGTGCAGCCCACAAAAAAAATACAGCCGGAAGACGCTCTTTCAGCATTACGGCAGCAAGTATTAATGCGAAAACCGGCTGCAGTTTTTGAATAAGAATTACTACAGAAAGATTTACAAAGTTGACATAGAACAGCGCTTTTGTAATAGCCAGCGTTCCGATAGCACCGCCGAAAAGTCCCACCGCTGCAAAAGCTGCCCAGTCATTCCTAGTAAGGTTTTTTAACAGCGGGAGTCTTTTAAAGAAAATGGGTGAAAGCATTAATGCTACAATAGTGCTTTCTAAAAATACAACTAAAACTACCGGCAAATTATATAATGAAGGTCTTAAAACAACTCCATCTACACCCCATAATGCTGCTGCGGCTGCTACAAAAATAGGCGCCGTTCTGTTCATTTGCTTTTCTTTCTAACTTTTTTATATTAACAAGAGTAAATTGACCGCAAAGATATAAATTAAACTCATTTGTTCATAACCTGCCGATAGATTTAATAACTTTTAAGAAAGGAAGTAATATGAAAAACATAGATGAACGAGGTTACGCCTCTGCGGCAAAATTGGTTTCTACTGATTGGGTATCTCAGCATCTTAAAGATCCCAAAATTAGAATTGTGGAATCCAATGAAGACCCGCTTTTATATTCGTCGGGACATATACCCGGCGCAGTCCAAATTGACTGGACAACCGATTTGAACGACCAGATTATTAGAGATTACCTCGATAAAAAAGGATTCGAAAAATTGATGTCTAAAAACGGAATCTCTAATGATACTACTGTAGTTTTTTACGGCGATAAAAATAATTGGTGGGCTTGTTATGCTTTCTGGATTTTTCAGCTTTTCAATCATACCAAAGCAGTAATTATGGACGGCGGCAGATTAAAATGGGAAAAGGAAGGAAGGCCATTGGTGAAAGATGTTCCGAGCTATCCTTCAACAAGTTATACAGCACCCCAAAGAAATGATCATGATATAAGAGCTTTTAGAGATGAAGTCTTGAACCATGTCCGTCAAGGAATGCCGCTCGTTGATGTTAGAAGTCCAGAGGAATTTTCCGGGCAAAGACTTCACATGCCGGATTATCCTAACGAAGGTGCATTACGCGGCGGACATATCCCCGGAGCTGTTAATGTCCCATGGGCAAAAGCAATTAATGCCGATGACGGTACTTTTAAAACTGCAGGCGAGTTGAAAAAAATCTACGAAGTTGATAATCATCTTAGACCTGAAGATGAAATCATTGCGTACTGTAGGATCGGGGAAAGGAGCAGTCACACATGGTTCGTCCTTACTTATTTACTCGGATACAAAAATGTTAAGAATTATGACGGGAGCTGGACCGAATGGGGAAATTCCGTTGGGGTCCCGATTCAAAAATAGAGATAAGTTCCGAACATAAAATTGTGGGGATCCTCCGTAAGGAGTGTCGTGGAACTGAATGTTCCTTCAGGAGAAAAACTTAAATTTTATCACTGTCATTAGCGAATTTACGGTAGTTAGAAAGAAAAATTATGATTCCGAAAAAATTGCAAGAGATAATTTCGTTTCTGAATTCTCTGCCGGATCAAGCCGAAAAGATAAATGTGCTGATTGAGTATGCCGAAAGATTTAAACCTGTGCCGGCTGAGATTGCTGCCGGGCCTTATAATCCTGAAAATAAAGTTCAGTACTGTGAATCAGGTGCTTATGTATGGACTAAAAAAAATTCAGACGGCACATTTGATTTTTATTTTTATGTTGAAAATCCGCAGGGAGTTTCTGCGAAGGCACTCTGTGCAATTTTTTCGGAAAGCTTAAATGGTGAATCTGCAGAAAGTATTTTCGCAATTGACAACGATGTTATATTTAAAATTTTCGGACAAAGTTTATCTATGGGTAAGAACCTGGGTTTAATCGGAATTTTACAAATGATGAAAAGACAGGTTAAAGAATATAGGTTGGAAGATGGATGATTATGGAAGACGTAAAAGGAGATATTAAAGGTAAACTACGAATAAATTCTCAATAATCAATA
>DYLN01000157.1 GCA_020722085.1 Melioribacter roseus | reverse complement strand
AGTCGTTGTGCAAAATATAATTTTCTAATGCATAATTTAGAATAAATTCATAGAATTCTACAATTGAAAGGAACTGTTTTATTTGACATGGCTTCATTTTCCCATCGGCATTTTATAACTTACTATTAAAATAAAATTTTCTTGGGGCTGCAAATGAAAAAATCACTGATAGTTTTTCTTTTAGTGCTGACTTATATTCCAATCCTTGCTCAGAAAAGAGCGATGACTGCCGAAGATTTATGGGCTATGAAAAGAGTGGGCAGTTATGACGTATCACCCGATGGCAAAACTATTGCTTTCACAATAACTTTTTACAACGTGGATGAAAATAAAGGAAGTACAAACATCTGGCTTGTCAATTCAGACGGAACAAATTTACGAGAGCTTCTCGGTGCAAAATCCGGCAAAAGCGAACCAAAATTTTCTCCCGACGGAAAGAAACTCGCTTATATTTATAAAGATCAATTATGGTTCTGTAATCCGGATGGAACAGACGATAAGCAAATAACAAATCTGTATTCGGGTGTTTCGGGTATTGTTTGGTCGCCGGATAGTAAAAAGATTTTGTTTGTGTCGGAAGTTTATCCCGGCTGCCAAACCCAGGATTGTAATGAACAAAAAGATAAAGCAAAAAAAGAGAGCAAAGTAAAGGCAAAAATTTTCACTGAGTTGATGTACAGAACTTGGAACAGATGGCGCGGGGAAAAAAGAAGTCATTTATTTCTATTGGATGTGGATTCAAAAGAAATCACGGATTTAACTTTAAATAGTGAATTCGATGTTCCACCGCTTGATTTGGGCAGCAGTAAAGATTATTCATTCTCTCCCGAAAGCAGCCAGGCTGCATTTACTATGAACACTGCGAAAGTTTTGGCGACAAGTACAAACAATGATATTTTTGTAATTGACTTAAAAGATGTTCAAAAAGACAAACAAACACCTTATAAAAAAATTTCTGTGAGCCCCGGCAGCGACTGCCAGCCGGTTTACTCGCCGGACGGCAAATATATTGCATTTACTTCTAAAGCCCGTGCCGGTTTTGAATCCGATAAAAACGATATTGTATTATACAACCGCATAACCGGAGAAATAAAAAATCTGACAAAAGGAATCGATATTTCGGCGGGAGAGATTGAATGGTCGCGGGATTCAAAAAATATTTTTTACACAGCCGATAATGAAATTTACAGTTCAATCTATAAGTTTAATATAGAAACAAATAAAAATATTCTCTTCTATAAAGAAAATGTTAACCGCAGTCTTAAAATTTCTTCCGACGGTTCCACTTTATTTTTTGAAAAACAGAAATCAACACTTCCAACGGAAATTTTCTCAATAGGTACAGATGGAAACGGTTTGAAACAAATTACCAATACTAACGGCGATTTATTGTTGCAAATAGAATTTACTCCGATCGAAACATTCTGGGCAAAGGGTGCTGGCGGCACGAAAGTACAGTCAATATTAATTAAACCGCCTTTCTTCGACCCGAATAAAAAATACCCTGCAATTTTATTAATTCATGGCGGACCGCAGGGACACTGGGAAGATGATTTTCATTACAGATGGAACATTCAATTGTTTGCTTCCAAGGGGTATGTTGTGGTTGCCCCGAATCCGAGAGGAAGCACCGGTTACGGCGAGAAATTTAAAGATGAAATCTCTGGTGACTGGGGCGGCAAGCCTTACATCGATTTAATGAACTCCTTTGACTATGCTCTCAAAAATTATAAATTCATCGATCCCAAAAATACATTTGCAGCCGGCGCCTCCTACGGCGGATATATGATTAACTGGATTGAAGGACATACCAATCGATTTAATGCCCTTGTTTGTCATGACGGAGTTTTTAATCTGGAAAGTATGTACGGAAGCACTGAAGAACTCTGGTTTCCAGAATGGGAATTCAAAGGCACTCCGTGGACAAATAGAGGGCTTTATCAAAAATTTTCACCACACATGTATGTGAAAAATTTTAGGACCCCCATGTTAATTGTACATGGTGCAAATGATTTTAGAGTTCCGGAAGATCAAGCGATGGAATTGTTTACTTCCCTACAGAGAAAAGGTGTCGAAAGTAAATTCCTTTATTTCCCGGATGAGTTCCATTTTGTTGTTAAGCCGCAAAATGCATTACTATGGTGGAATACAATTTTTAATTGGTTTGATAAACACAAAATAAAATGAGGTAATCAATGAATAATGACACTGCGCACTTGGAAGAGTTTCAGACAGAACTTGATTCTCCCGAAGTTGTTGAGGAAAAGTCAAGAGAAGTTGAAGAAAAACTTTGGGTTAAACTTGAAAAAGTCGGGAAGAAAATTTCTTTTGCAAAAGACATCAAGGCTTTATACAAGTATATGATTGACCCGTATGTTCCGTGGTACAGAAAATCAATTGTTGTAGGTGCGCTGATTTATTTTATAAGTCCAATTGATGCAATTCCCGATCTTGCACCGCTTGTAGGCTACCTCGACGATCTCGGCGTTATAGCCGCAGTGTTGAAATTTATGGGAAGCGAATTGATTCCGTATTACGAAAAATAAGTTGATTGTTTTTGTAAGATGGTAACTAAAATTGATTTATTATTTCGTAGGAAAAACCCAGAAGAAAATCAATCGCAGTAAGTGACTGCGCAAAAGCAAAAGGAGAATTGGAAATTAAATCTGAAAATACTGCTCACCAACCGGGTTTGTAGGAGTTAGTTCAATAATTGTTTGAATAAATTTAATATTATCCGCATCTCCGGCTTTTTTATAAGCACTTAGAAGATTATTCAGTACTCTGCGAATTATTATTTCAGGTGAAATTTTTGTGAGGGTTAAATTAACAAATCTATTTCCAGCTTGAATTTTTAATGCCTCTAAGTCGCTCTCGTAAATTATTTTTCCGTCGTTGTAACAATCTACAAACAATGTTTCGTCTTCGTGAACGACTTTAGCTAAAAAATGTCCTGGGAAATTACATCCCTCTATTTGAAAACCCAGTCTGTCTCCAACAAGCATATACAGCAGACAAAGCGTGATAGGAATTCCCTTCTTTTGATGAATAGCATAGATTAAATTACTATTAAACGGATGATAATAATTTTCTTTTTCGCCTTTAATGTTTTTTAGCTGAAATAAAAAATATGAAAGGTCGAGTTCATCACCGTAGGGATATTTGTTCTTAAATTCTTCCGATAACTCGTCAAGCATCAAATGCAGGTCAACCGTCTGGTCGAGACCGAATTGATATTTAATAAGGAGCATCATTGCGGTTTCAAGTTTTTGATACTGATCGTGAATTGAAAACCACTTATGCCAATTTTCTTTCAGCCAGATGAAACGGTTTTCGAGAATTATCGGTCTCAATGTTTTCATTTTTTCGGGATTTAACAAATCGGAAAATTCATTAATATCTTTTTCGAGATTCAAACCGTAGTTGTTAAAAGCGCGTAGAATTTCTTTTTGAACTTCTGCCGATTCGTCATCCATAAGTTCGAGCATATAAGGGAGTGATTTTTTCATTTCGTCCTTTGTTAGCTTTATATTTGCATAACTATTTTAATTATAAAGTTATTTAATGAAAATCTCAAATCATATTTTTTTCTGAAATGGAGTAACAGAGTAGGACACTTATTTTATTCATAAGGTTAATTATGTTCTAAACGTGAAAATTAACCGCGCAGAAACTTAAATGGCAGCTTGAACAGTGTTTTGATTATATCGAAAAGAAATTCTACAGTTATTCCGACAACTTTAAAAGGCAGCAGCAGAAGCCAGACAATTGGGTAAAGCAGTAATACGACCAAAGCAAGAGGCCAGCAAAGAATTAAAAGAATAAGCCAGAGAAGCAGTTTAGTCATTTGAGGAATTTTTTTGTTTCTTTAGACGGAAGTCCGTTAAGAAAAGTTGTCCGCAAAAAAAATCCCGACTAAAAGCCGGGATTGCAAGTAGTGTGGAATAGAAGATCTTTTAATTAAAATATACTTACAGCATTTAAAAGTAATAATTGTCTATAAAAAAATAAATTTTAGTATAATGTAAGAAGCGAAAAATTTCTACCATCTTCTTCGATTTTGACCGCCGCCTTTGTGCCCGCGGCTTCCTCCTCTGCCTTCTCTCTTTGGACGGGCTTCGTTAACGATTATTTTTTTGCCCTTTATTTCTTTGGTGTTCAGTGCTTCGATGGCTTTTAATGCTGCTTCTTTATCATTCATTTCTACAAAACCGAAACCTTTTGAATCGCCCGTAAACATATCCCGGATTATTTTAACGTTTTGAGCTGACCCGAATTTCTTGAATAATTCTTCCAGTTCCTGCTCTGTAACTTCGGCAGAGAGATTACCTACATAGATATTCATTTATTGCTCCTTTGAGTTATGTTTTGTTTTTAATTACAGTATTTCTTTTCGATTAATGGGAACGGCTTATAGGTTATGATAATAAATAAACAATAAAGAAATGTCGAATGTGAAAGGGGAGAAGTTAATTATTTCTCTATGTGTTAAATTGTCAAGAAATTATTCGGATTTTTTTGAAGTATTTTCGTCGAGTTCACACAGCCGTCAAGGTGAACAATCTCGAATAAAACCTATATTTTTTCGCTTGTAAGATAAGCTTATTATTATTTATTTCATAGGAGAATTTTACATATCCTGACTTTTTTTTTACTTTTACGAAATTTTAGTTCATTTCTGCTGATAGTTCCTTCCTAAGATTATTGACGTATTCAATTGCATTCAGAGCAGCAATAGTTCCGTCAGCGACTGCCGTGGTAACCTGTCTGTATTTTTTGGCAACAGAATCACCGGCTGCATAAACACCGGGAATATTTGTTGCCATGTCTTTATTTACAATTATTTCACCAAAACTATTGAGTGAAACTTTACCTGCTAAATTTTCCGTGTTCGGTACGTAGCCTATAAAAACAAAAACGCCGTCAATTTTCATCTCGGTTTTTTCAAGTGACTTTTGATTTTGGATAATCACTTTTGATAATTGTTCACCGCCGATGAATTCTGAGATCTTCGATTCCATAATGAAATTTATTTTAGGATTATTTTTGGCTTCATGAATATAATGTTCGAGTGCTTGAAAATGATCGAACTGGTGAACAATAGTAACTTTTGAAGCGTACTTTGTAAGAGATACTGCCTCTTCTAAAGCTGAGTTGCCGCCGCCAACAACAATTATTTCTTTATCTTGAAAAAAGTCTCCATCGCATGTAGCGCAGTAGGAAATTCCTTTTCCTTTAAATTCTTCTTCACCCGGCACGCCAAGAGTTCTGGATCTTCCGCCGGTGGCAAGTATCACTGCATCTGAAGTAAAAGTATCTTTGTTATTAACGACCACTTCTTTAATCTGCTTGTCAAGAATTAAATTAGTCACCTTAATATTTGATTTAATCACGCATCCAAAATTTTGAGCTTGCGTTTTCATATTCCGGGCAAGCTCGTAACCGCTTATGCTTTCTATTCCGGGATAGTTTGCTATCTGGTGGGTTAAAACCATTTGTCCACCCGCAGTGCCTTCGTTGAGAATTAAAGTCTTAATTTTTGCACGCGATAAATAAATACCGGCGGTTAAGCCTGCTGCGCCGCCGCCGATAACAATTACATCAAAATGATTTTCCATTTTTGTTATTTGCTAAAATGATTGTTTAATATTTCAGTTATCTGCTCTCTTGTTTGAATACTGCTTGTAGCTTTTACAACTTTTCCGTTTTTGTAGTAGACCGTAAACGGGAGTCCTTGAAAATTGCGGCATTCGGGCAAATTGCGAATAACACTTGCATCCGGGTTATCAAATTCCATATCAGCAAATTTTACGTGGGAATATTCGTTTTCGAGTTCTTCCATAATATCGTAGACGGGGACACACATTGGTCCCATCCTACCACAGCAAATCATTACGTTTTCATTATCTTTTAAAAGTTTCTCATGTTCCTGAGCGGATAGGATGTGAGTAAGATTAGTCTTAAGCATTTTTTATTTCTCCATTTTTTTTGAATTTGTTTGGAAGTTTGATGAAATAGAGAAAGAAAGGATTCGCAAGGGAAATCAACAATATTTTCCAGTCGGGGAATAATTTTAGGAAGTGTTATAAGATCAAGTATTTTTTAGCAGCCCTTGGTAGTTAAGTTGAAGAGTTCAGCTTTAG
>DYLN01000156.1 GCA_020722085.1 Melioribacter roseus | reverse complement strand
GTTTTAATTTGGTTCCCGACATAAATGTCGGCGCTATTAAATAACAACCATTGCGCAAGGTGAGTTACCAATATGTTATTGATAAATTTTCCTAACGGGCAATCTGGGGTTAATAAAAAAATAATGGAAGAAAGAGTAAAAACATTCAGCGCTACTATACGTACCATTCAGGATGTACCTCAGAACTCCGCTTCTTCTATGCAATTGTTAATCCTGGATATGAAGGACGAACGCGTTCATGACGAAATAATAATGAAGGCTGAAAAAAATATAGAAGAATTAAAAACGGCAATTAATGTTTTAGCGTCTATGATCCCGCAGCAATTGACTTAAAGGAACTAAACAGAAGCATGTCAATAATAAAAATATATAAATCGCAGTAATGTTTTATTCCAGTCCGTATTTGTGCATATATCTGTGATATAGTTCTTTTTGTTCGTTTCTTAAGTCAAGCGACTTCCCCTGAATAAAAGCCATCTCAACATGATTGGTTTTCATATCGAGAGCATCGCCGTCAGAGACGAATAATGTTGCATCCTTTCCTGCCTCAAGTGTACCGGCTCTTCCCTCAATCCCCAGAATTTTTGCAGTATTGGAAGTAATAGTTTTCAGAGCTTCTTCTTTCGATAGGCCGTAAGCTGCGGCAGTTCCGGCGAGGAAAGGTAAATTTCTCCCGTTCATTGCTTCCATATTGCCCGACATATCCAGTCCAACCAGCAGTCCGGCTTTAACAAGTAAGTAAGGCAGTTTATAAGGAAGATAAACATCGCTTTCGGGATACGGCGGCAATGAGTGATCTCTTTTTACGAGAACCGGAATATTATTTTCTTTTAGGAAATCCGTTATCATCCATGCGTCTGCGCCGCCTACAAGAACAATTTTTTTAACACCGGCTTCTTTTGCAATGTTAACTGCTTCCTGTATTTCCCTTACGTTGTCTTCATGAATGTATAAATTTTTTGTACCATCGAACAATCCGCTCATAGCCTCGAATTTCAAATTTTTTTCTTTATGTTCTTTTTCTTCGCTGTAAGCTTTCGCATCGGCAAGAAATTTTTTTACGGTGTTTACATATTCGTCGTACTTTTCATTTTTTTTGAGTTCTGGTTTGCCGGTAAATCTGCCGGTTAAAACTGTAATGTTCTGCCAGTTGAGATGAATCCCGTCATCTGCTTTTAATATTGCGTCTTCCCAATTCCAGCCGTCAAGATTAAATATTGACGAGCTTCCGGAAATAATTCCTGAAAGCGGAGCTACCTGTGCAATCAGTACGCCGTTGTCGCGCACGGTCGGGATTACTTTTGAATCCGTATCGTAAGCAATAAGTGATCTGACATTCGGATTAAGAGAGCCGACTTCGGCGAAATCCTGTGTTGCTCTAACTGCTTCAATTTCCACCAGACCGAGTGTTGTGTTAGGCAGTATAAAGCCGGGATAAATTTGTTTTCCTTTCACATCAATTACTTTTGCAAATTTTGACCGGTCGACTTTTCCTTTATCTGCATCGGCAGCGAGTATAATTTTCCCTTTGTCAAAACCTATGTAGGAATTTTCAATTACAGTTCCGTTGCCGATGTGTGCGGTGCCGCCAACTAGTAATATGCTCTCTGTTTCGGCAGGCGCCGGAACAGGTTTCTGTGAATAAACTTTTTGGACAGACAGTGACAAAAGAATTATCAAAGTAATTTTTATTGTTTTCATAATTGATCGATTTTATTTTCGAAATTATTTAGTAAAATTTTTTACAACGCGTTCATATAGTTATCAACAATTGTATCACAGTTATAAATAATTTGTTCTTTCTTAACCGGTTTTTGAACTTCGCTGCCTTTTTTCTTTTCCTCGATCATCTTACTTATTAGTCTTGCTCTTTCTTTTTGAATTTCCGCCGCCATTTTTTCACTTTCACCAGCATCAAAATAAACGATGCCGTCAACAATAGTTTTTACAACCTTCGCATAAATAGAAAGCGGATCATCGGTCCATAGAACAACATCTGCATCTTTACCAACTTTAATACTTCCCATTCTATCATCGAGGTGTAAAAGTTTTGCCGGATTAATTGTGATAAATTTTAACGCTTCTTCTTCGGGAATGCCTCCGTACTTAACCGATTTTCCAGCTTCCTGGTTTAACCTTCTTCCCATTTCCGGGTCATCGGAATTAATTGCAACAGTTACACCCTCGTCATGCATAATTGCCGCATTGTATGGAATTGCTTCGTACACTTCGAACTTATAATCCCACCAATCGGAAAACGTGCTGCCGCCGGCGCCGTGTGCTTTCATTTTATCTGCGACTTTATATCCTTCAAGTATGTGTGTAAACGTGTTAACCCTAAATCTGAATCTCTCCGCCACTTTCATAAGCATATTTATTTCCGACTGAACATAAGAGTGGCATGTTATGAATCTTTTTTTATTCAGAATTTCATCGATGGTTTCAAGTTCGAGATCACGTCTTGGCGGAGAAACTTTGGCTTTTTCTGAAGCTGGGAGTAAATTGTATTCATTCCATCTATTTTCATATTCGCGGGCACGGGTAAAATAGTCTACATAAACCTGTTCAACACCCATTCTTGTTTGAGGGAATCTTTCTCTTACCAGATCGCCCCAATTGCTTTGTTTAACATTTTCTCCGAGAGCAAATTTTATAAATCCGGGTGCAGTTTTAATTTTCATTTCTTCGGGTGTTTTTCCCCACCGCAGTTTAACAATTCCCGATTGACCGCCGATTGGATTTGCAGAGCCGTGCAGAAGCTGTGCCGCAATAACTCCGCCGGCTAATGCCCGGTAAATATTTATATCTTCGCTGTTAATCACATCGCCTATTCTAACCTCGGCACTTGAAGCCTGCGTTCCTTCGTTTACGCCGCCGGAAATTGCCATGTGTGAATGTTCGTCGATTATGCCTGGAGTTAACCGGAGTCCGGCTGCATTAATTATTTCAACGTCATTTTTTTCGGGTGAGAGATTTTTCCCGATCTTATAAATTTTTCCGTCTTTTAAGTAAACGTCCGTGTTTTTAAGAATTCCTTCTTTTTCACACGTCCACACATCGGCATTTTTAATTAAGATATCTTTTGGTTTGCCAGGTTCTTCTTTCCTTCCGTATGCTTGAAAAGGATAAATCACATCGCCTAACTGAAGCGGCTTTTTCTCTTCCGGCTTCTTCTTTTCGGGTTTTGCGGAAGAAACGTAAATTGCTTTCCATTCTACCCAATCACCGTTTCCAAGCTGTCCGCTGCCTTTAATTACAATCGGATTTTCCAAGATAGTTCCGCTGAGTCTTGTAACACCGGATACGTTTTTATCATCGAAGCTGAGAGAGACAAGTTTTCGCATCATGGTTAAATTTGCACTGATCTTTGTGGTATCGTAAGTAAGAATTGCTTTAGGTTTATTTATCCCTCCTTCTATTGAAAGTTTGTATGTTCTGCCCCCGACAGTTAAATCATAATTCCCTCTAATATCCACAACATCCCAGTCGGTAATATTGTAAGGAATGCCTTTGACCCAATTTTCGTAAATAATATTTTTCTCGTCGAAAAGATTTGAAGAGGTGATTATGAAATTGGCTGACATGCCTTTTTTCAAGCTGCCGATTTGATTTTCTAATCCTAACATTTTAGCGGGATTGTATGTAAGCGATTTAAGAGCAGTTTCTTCCGAAAGTCCGTATTCAATTGCTTTTCTTAAATTCTTCCAGAAATTTTGTTTGTTTTTTAATCCATACGCGGTTAAAGAAAACTCAATTGAATTTTTTTCAAGTGAAGCCGGGTTTGCCGGTGCAAGTTCCCAATGTTTCATCTCGGCAAGAGAAACTAACATTGCATTGTACGGATCTTCAACGTCGTAAGCTTCTGGGAAATCCAAAGGAATGATAAACTGAGCATTTGTTTTTTTAATTTCATTTATTCTTCGATACTCATCGCCGTTGCCTTTAATTATGTACTGAACGCCGAATTCGTCCCCGATTTTGTCTGCGCGTAATGCCGACTGCCAGTCGATGACTTCAAAAATTTGAGGAAGTGATTGAATATTATTCCATGCATCAAGTGAAATATTAAACTCCGGTTTATTTTTGGATTGTTTATACCATTGTGCGTCGAGATAACTTTGTCTTATCAGAGCGATCGCGCCCATCAAGGAGCTTGGATAATCCTGAGTTGAACTTCCTTTGCTGAAAGAATAAAGAGCCGCAGCTTTACCGGAAATTACCATTTCGTTTTCTGACTCGTCGCCGAGAGAAACAAACGCCGCTGTGCCTCTTGCAATGCCATCCATTTGAGATGTCAGTACAGAACCGAAACCGAGTTTGCGCAGCTCCTCAGCAGCTTTTTTATCAACCGTAAATGTTTGCACTGCATCAGTCTCGGGTTTAATTGCCTGGTTCCACCCAAATGCTCCTTTTGTAGTGCGTTCCATTTGAGGCTTTCGTATTTGCGGAAGCGTTTCTTTGGGAACGGGAGGCTCTCCGTAGTTGGAATAAATATCTATTAAAGACGGATAAATATATTTGCCTTTCAAATCATAAACTATAGTGCTCTTCGGAAGGCTAATGTCTTTTCCCGCGTCTACGATTTTTCCATCGCGAATTAACAGTGATGCGTTCTCAAGTTTTGTTTTATAATCGATATAAATTGTTGCGTTTGTAAAGGCATAGTAATTATGATTTTTATCTGCTACTCCGTTTACAGGGAATGTTTCCTGAGCAAGTATTTTAAAAGAGGCGAAAAGAAAAAAGAACAATAAAAATTTTTTCATAGGCTTCTCTTTCGTTGATTTGCAGAGTAAATATATCAATTGGATATTTAAATTGACAAGCCGCCGTAATATTTTTCATGAAAATTTTTGAGAGAGCTAAAACAAATTTTTTACCGGAGTTTTAACTTTGATGCTGCCTGCATCTTTAAATTGCAGAGTAACTTCCATAGTATCGTTTTCAAGTAAATCGGATTTGAGATTCATAAGCATCACATGTCTGCCGCCGGGCTTAAATTCAATATCTGAATGCGGAGGGATAACCACAGACTCAACATGACGCATTCCCGTTGTTCCATCATTGTTCATGTATGTTTCGTGAATCATTGAGATTTCGTCAAAGCTGCATTTGACATCGTACAATGTATCGGCAGTATCTGTATTATTTAAAACATGAAAAAACATTGCAGAGTTTGAGCCGGCTACAGAAGGACTTAGCCATGGATTTTTTATTTCGAGTTTATTTTTTGAAGACCCTTCGGCAGTTTCATCGGTATTTTTTGTCTGGCAGGCAATTACAAAAAGCGGTAACAAAATAAGTATCAATTTTTTCAATTTATCTCCTTTTTATTTTTTTAATCTGCTAATGATTTAATGTCCTCAACAATTTCGTCTACGTTAATTTGGCTGCCCTGATAATTTTTTCTAATTCTGCCGTCTTTATCGACCAGCGAAATTCTATCGGTATGAACAAAATTATAAATCTTTTTTCCGTTTTCAAGTACCGTAGAATCGCTTTTAACTGCAAATATTCCGACTTCTTTTATTAACGAATCGATAGTGCTTTTACTGCCGGTTAGAAAAAACCAGTTGGAAAGATCCAGCTTGCGAATGCGGGCATAATCCCTCAATGCAGCCGGCGTATCGTTTTCTGGATCAAAGCTGATAGTTACAAACTCAATACTATTTATGCCGTCTTCTTTAACTTTCTTTTGTATCAGCCGCATGTTGTTTGTGGTAAGGGGACAAATGCTCGGACAGTTAGTATAAATGTATCCCACCACACTGATTTTTCCTTTAACATCATTCGGAAATTTTACCGGCTTATCATTCTGATTTACAAGATTATAAGAATTATCGCCCCAGCTGTCTATTACCGGAAGGTCTTTTCCGCATGCAGAAATAAGTAACAGCAGTCCGGCAAAAAACACGTGAATGCATCTTTTGGTAAAAAGCGATTTCATTTCGTTCCTTAGTTTAGTCTCTTTAGAACTCTGGCAGTCAAAACAAATCCGGCTCCGTCTTTAGGCTTCGCCGTGACAGACAATAATAAATAAATTGGCAGAGAGAAGCAGTGTACAAACTGTTGACTATGGCGAGAGTCCAACGACCGGAGCCTGCCAACAACAGGATAGGTTAACTGGCGATCTTCAATTCTCCTCTCAATATTCAACCCCCTACAAACCTGTCCCGCCTGCTCCAACTGCAGAGCGAGGCGAGCCTGGGGGGAATGTCAG
>DYLN01000338.1 GCA_020722085.1 Melioribacter roseus | reverse complement strand
CTGTGGATAGCGGAAAATACCCATCAGGAAAAGTCCTTGAGGCCGGAAAGGCTGCACATAATGTTGTAAAAGATATGCCAAAAGGGACATATAGTCAATCGTATGATAGATATTTGGCAGCAAAACAAGCTATTATTAACACATATAAAAAATAATAAAGAATAAAAGTATATAAAAATATAAAAATAAAATATAAAAATAAAATAAAATGGCCCTCTTACAAACAAATATGGTAAAAAATGTTGTGAATTCGACAACGCTCAATTTACAGGCGAGCGCAAATGAAAGTTTCATCATAAAAAATATATATGTAGCTCCCACAGCGGGGGAAAACTATGCGGAAGTATCCGTCGGCACCGCAACACGTGGGTATTTTCGCGTCGGAGGACGTTTAGGCAGTCACCTTTCTTTCCCGGTAAAAAACTATCAAAATATTCTTGACATATTGTATCAAAAAAAAATTTTCACCGGATATCCAATACATACGGGGGGAAAATTTTCAATAAAGACAACAGGTCAAACAACTATTTGCGTTGTGTATGATCGATACAGCGAAAAAGAAATTTCCGAAAATTTACCGAACGGCGAAAACGCAAAAGAATTTACATACCTTGCATATGGCCGAACTTCTGTTAACCCTAATACATCCGGCCAGTATAAAATAGAGGTAAGCCTTGATCCTGACGAACTACCAATGTTTCCATTTGAGGGGGAGGCCCCAAGTGGTGAAACAATAGTGCACGGTGTGTGCTTCTCCGGAAGAGCAAGAACCTTCGGGAGCACGAGCACCTATGCCAGAACAACCCATCTCAGAATTACAAAAGCAGAGAAAACACTCTTCGACGAAGACAAAAACGGATATATGGCTATAGGCCTACCCAGTGGAACAAATACTTTCAGCGCAGGAGGGTATAGTGTTAGTGGTGAGAATACAAACACGTATCCGGAGAAAGTACTCTTATTTAATCAGCCGTTGATCTTCAAATCTGGTGAAAGTTTTGACACATACTGGCGCATAGAA
>DYLN01000337.1 GCA_020722085.1 Melioribacter roseus | reverse complement strand
CTTGATATAGTCTTCCTGAATGGTGGCTGTCTTTTCGGCAATGCTTTGGTTGGGATTGGCGATCTCTCCTGTGAAAAACGCCTCCCATTCCGCATCAGAAAAGGTAAAGTCATTCAACTTTTCCAGTTGTTTACGCAAATTGAGAATTAAGTCGGCTTCAGAAGCGATGGACAGATACTCATACGCCTGTAACTTTAACTGTTCAATAAAGGCACGTTCCAACTCCGCCTCGCTTTGGTAGGACTTGGCAACACGGTATTCAGCCGCGTATTCAGCCACTACCGTGCTTTGCGGATTTTCCGCCACTAAATTGTATCGCTTATTGTTTGGCATATTCTTCTTCCAATGGTTCAAAAGTAAGTAACTTGTCCCGATAGTATTCGTATTGTTTGCGCCGAGCATTGAGTTCCGCAGGTAAACCGACCGAAATATCGTTCACCAGCGCGTCAAATTTATCGAGAATGGAGATGATGCGTTCCTGTTCGGCAAGAGGCGGGACGGGGATTTTGATATTTAAAATATTATTCTTTCGTAAATTTGTTTGATCTGCACCACTGTCATATCGCAATAACTGTTTGTTTCTATTTAAGATATAAAATAAAAATTTTGCATTTAATTCCTTGTTGTTTTTTACAGTTAAAGCGCAGATTCGTTGGTTCAATGTGTATTTATCGTTCTCATCAACATAAAAACATTTTGCCAATGCTTTTCCATTTGGCAAATCGCTCATTACCATTAGAATGTCATTCTTTGAAACTGGGCTAATTTGCTTGACCGAATATTTTTTTACTCTCCCCTCGGTTGAAACAAATTTTGAATTAACAACAATGTACCTACCGTTTTCATCAATATGTTTTTCGTGTCCTTTGCCGTTCATAAAATCAGCAACTTCGCTTAATGTCTTCCACTCCACATCCTCCCCAAACGTCAACAATTCCTCCCGATAATACTCATACTGCTTTTTTCGCTCCTCCAGCTCCGCCTCCAGCTCCGCCTCCAGCTTGGTAAAGTTATCAAGAATTT
>DYLN01000336.1 GCA_020722085.1 Melioribacter roseus | reverse complement strand
CAGATACAGCCGAAAAGCATAAAAAGGCTTATGAGTTTAGTATTGGCAAATACATCGGTAATAAATGGGGCGGGAAATACTTAAGGGCACCGGATATTTATTTTACTATATTAGAGAAAGGGAGAGGGAAATTGGTGAGATTAGGGGATATTGCTGAAGTAAAGGCGGGAATTATAACAGGGAATAATGCCAGGTATTATCAAATAAGACCATCGGAATTCGATGCTACAAAATTTTCTTTAGTATTTAAAAGTCCTCGCGAAGTTAATAAAATTTTACTCAAGAGCCGAGACGCAGTTTCAATTATTAAGTTCAAAAATGTTCCATTTGAAATCAGGAAAGCTCCTTTGTTGTGGGTTGATTTAAGAGGAAATAAACATATATGTCATTTTAACCAAGACAATCTGCCTTTTGAACATAATTTCTATGGTATTTATGGAAAAACCGTTGATAACAGAAGCTTATGTTTAGTCTTAAACTCTACCTTAACTTGGCTTTTTGTTGAGATTATAGGAAGAAGAGGATTAGGAGGGGGTGCAGTTAGATTAGTACGACTTGATTTGATGTCTCTACCATGTTTAGAAATTCCTAATTTAAAATTTCACGATCATTCTGAATTGGTCAATTGTGAGATTCATTCTATCTTCGCCGAGATTGGCATCAATCCCAAGCAACCAATTCGTTCTCAGAAACCGAATCCACTTCCACACCGCAAAGCATTGGATGATATTGTGTTTGATATTTTAGGACTAACTCAGGCAGAGCGGAACGAGGTCTATTGGGCAGTCTGCGAACTTGTCAAAAACCGCCTCGAAAAAGCAAGAAGCGTATGATTACAAGTTCACGTTTCTGTAATAATAATATGACATATATGTTATATCTATCGGCATATAATGCACAAAATTTTAAATTTTTGTGTATTATAATAGAGACAGTGCAAAATCTCGTTAACTTAAATCACCCCAGCCCCCTTTGAAAAAGGGGGATAAGAGGGGGATTTCTTATCCCTAATCAATGAGAAGGAAGTGA
>DYLN01000155.1 GCA_020722085.1 Melioribacter roseus | reverse complement strand
TTTTTTTAAACGAGGCAATTTGTACCGGTGATATTCCTACCGGCGCTGGCATTACAAACCACCTAACACCTTCTGTGCACGGTGACGTAGTCAACGAGCCGGAATATTGATAGCCCCCCCTGTCGGGCGGTATCAAATTCTTGAGATTTATCTGAGAGGAAATTCCGTGTTCATCATTTTCATTATTTCCTCCGTATTGATTTAAGACTGTAATTATCTGTTTGACTTTTATAAAATGCAAGTTCAATTACGCTCTCAGAACCATTCATTAGAAGCTGATGCAGAATTGTATGCTGCATCGGGGTTCATCCGAAAATAAAGCGACAGTTCAATCAATTCAAGCTTCATTAGCTCTAATTTATTTTCATCACTGCGTACAAGATCAACTTTTACATAGAGAAGTTTTCTATCAAATGCAGCTAAACTTTTTCTGCGCTTTCAACCGATTTTTTATCCGGATTTATTCCTATAATATTGCCGCCGTGTTCTTTATGGACTCTTAATAGTGGGTGGAATAATCACTCCTTTTTGCCAAGATCGAGCAAGTAACTTTTGTTCATATTCCAACGAACAATTTGATAATCCCAGGTTATACGGATAAGAACTGCATCGTATTTATTCCAATCGGCGTTTGAGCTGCGCCAGGAAACAAGCTCAACATCCCGGCCGAATTTTTAGAATAAGGAATAATAAGTTCGTCGTCGCTTACAAAGCCAAACTTTTTAATGTTCTAGAAAATTCTTGTCGGATACATGTCAGTAACTGCTCCGAGAGATGTGCCTGCTAAAATTATTTGATCGAATTCGCCGGTTAAACAGCGAGTTTCCATGTATTTGTTTTTACGTTCGATCAACCAAAATCTATGCACCTTAATAAAGGTGATAATAATTCCCGGTTAAGCCTGCATTTAATTTTCAGAGTGAGATTATTTTTCTAACAGTTTTTTCTTTAAACTGTTCGAGCGTTTCTTCACTTAACATTTTAAAAGCTTCCTCCCTTAATCTGCCCCATTTCTCATGCATGGGACAAGGATTTTCGGCAGAGCATCCGGGAAAGCCAAGCACGCAATTTTCAAATACAGTCATACCGTCAATTGCTTTTACTATATCGATCAATCGAATCTGATTCGGACTTTTGGCAAGATAAAATCCGCCGTTTTTTCCTTTCTTAGATCCTATTATTCCGCTGCCGGTAAGTATCTGCAAAACCTTAGAAACAAATTCCTTCGGTACTTTCAGCTCTTTTGAAATTTCTTCGGCTCTAAAAATTATTTTTTCTTTTTTTATTGAAAGGAACAATACAGCCTGAAGTGCAAGCTCACATTTTTTGGAAAAAATAACCGTCATGATTCAAACAATTTTTAACTGAAATATATCTTATCCTTAATCTTATTCAAAATTTATGAATGAAAAAGGAATCCGTTTAACTCTCCTTGTTTAAAAATATAGTTTGTGTAGGATATGCAAATTCAATACCCAGTTCTTCAAATTTTTCGAATATGCTTAGATTGATTTCCTGCTGAATATCCATGTAAATGTTATAGTCGGATGTAAGAATGTAATAAACGATTTCGAAGTTCAGACTAAAATCGCCGTAATTACTAAAGTGTGTTCTATCGAATAAAGTGTTTTCATTTTTTTCGATTATTTCTTTTATGATGGAAGGAATTTTTTTAAGCAGTGCCGATTTTGTTTGATAGGTAACACCGAGATTAAAAACTACTCTTCTTCTTTCCATTCTTTTATAATTATGGACGAGTGTGCCTGCCAATTTTGAATTGGAAATAATTATCTGTTCGCCGGAAAGTGATCTAATTCGTGTAGATTTTATTCCTATTTTTTCGATGCTGCCTGCGTTTCCTTCAAAAACCACAAAGTCGCCGAGTTCAAAAGGTCTATCAAAGAAAATTACGAAGTAACTAAACAGATCACCTAAGATTGCCTGTGCGGCAAAACCAATTGCAAGTCCGGTGATTCCGAGTCCGGCGATAAGTGTAGAAATTTTGAAACCAAGATTATCTAAAAGGAAGAGTAGTCCGGTAATCCAGATTACAAAATTTAAAAACCCGAACAGCGGTCTTATACGCTTACTTTCTTCCGGTCCTTTTAGCTTTTCAACGTACTTTGTAATAAAATAATTAAGTGACGCAATTCCAAAACGCACTGCATAAAGTGTTATTAAAAGATAAATAACGACTGTAAAAACTTTATCGACTTTTGGTCCGAAGCTTAGTGAATCGAAAACAAAATAAAGAGCACCGAGATACAAAGCCGGTATTAAAAATTTGTTTACGCTTTTTACGGTAAACGAATATTTTACTTCTCCGTTTTCATCTTTTATCTTTTTGAGTTTGAAAACAACCACAGTTCTGATAATGTGAATTACCAGCATGGTTCCGAGAACAACTGCTGCGGCTGTGATGTAATCTTCAATTGTGTTTCCGAAGAAAACTTTGTTTAAAAATTCCATTGATTACTCCTGTTGTTGTACGACAAAAATGAAAATTGTTTATTGAGCATTGAATATTATCCGTAAAGTCTAATCCGTGACCTCGTCTGTGACAAAGTCACGAGACGGGCGGACTCTACGAGACTCCATTGGAGCATTTCATTTAATTTGTTGTCTAAAGCCATTTCTTTTTCTTAAAATACCAGACTAATGAAACAGCAATTGCAATCATTATTGCCATTACAATCGGGTATCCGAATTTCCAGTCGAGTTCGGGCATGTGCTTAAAATTCATTCCGTATATACCGACAATAAAAGTCAAAGGAATAAAAATTGTGGCAATAATTGTAAGTACTTTCATTACCTCGTTCATTTTGTTGTTGATGCTAGAAAGATAAATGTCCAGCATAGTGGTAAGGGAATCGCGCAGAGTTTCCAGATTTTCGAAAATGTGAATTTGATGGTCCAGAGTGTCGCGCAAATAAATTATTGTCTCTTCGTTTATCAAAGCAGAATCTCTTCTGAGAAGGCTGTTTAAAATATCGCGAAGCGGGCTTGCAGCCTGTCTTATTTTTTGAATGTATTTTTTCAACGTTTGAATTCTCATTAAATCTTCTGTTGTCGGATTTTTCAAAAGCACGCCCTGAGCATCGTCAATTTGTTCGCCGAGTTCCTCCACAACTAAAAAGTAATTGTCCAGTATAAAATCGAGCAGCACATACAGCAAATAGTCGGCTTTGGATTTTCTGAAAACATTCTTTCCGTTTTCGATTCTTTCGTAAATGGGGTTGAACGTATCTACTTCAGGATTGTGCTGAAAACTGACAAGGAAATTTTCTCCCAAAAAGAAAGAGACCTGTTCATCAGACAATCTCTTATCTTCCTTCATCTCAAAATTTTTCATCACAATAAAAATGCCGTTGTCAAAAAAATCTGCTTTGGGATGGTGATAGCTGTTTAAAACATCTTCTACATTGAGCGAATGGATTCCGAGTAGTGTTCCGATTTTTGAAATCAGTTCAACATTTTGGAGTCCATTTACATTAAGCCATCGAATTTTTCTGCTTTTGTTATTAATATGTAAACTTTCTAATTCTTTGAAGGATTTAATTACTCTGGAATCGTAGCTTTCTTCGTCGTACTCTGTTAATGTAAGCACGGTTTTATCGATGTTTTTTTCGCCGACAAAAATTAAGCTGCCTGGCGGCTTGCCGATTTTAGACTTTATTTGATTCTTCCGTATAGACATAAAAAATTCATAATTTATCTAATTTATAAAATTATCTGTTCACTTATTACACAGTTGATTAAAAAATATTAATGCTTTATTAAGAATCTATTAATAATCAAAATATATGTTTATTGCGTAAATAATTCATGATTGTTTACTTAAAAAAAAATATTATTAACAATTAGTGAGGAAGAAATGTTGAACGAAAGGAAATCCCGTTATACGGGGAAAAGATTATTTGCATCATTGCTTGTGTTTTTGATTTTGGCTGCGTTCAGTTCAAGTTCGGTACTTGCTCAGGAAAAACCGCAGTCTAAGACTTCTGCCGAAAAACCAAAAGTTGAAAAAAAGGTAGAGAAGAAAGAATTGAAAAAAGCAGAGAAACCCGCCGCTAAAGAACAAGCAAAAACGGCTGAGGAAAAAGGTTCAGCAGAAAAAACCGCAGTTTCAAAGACCGAAACAAAGAAAGAAACAAAAACAAAGGCACATGCCAAAATGGCTCCCAAACACAAAATAACAAAGAAAGCTGTAAAGAAAGAAAAAACGGAAACCAGTAAGTAATATCAAATTAACTTTTGTGAGATAAAAGGAACCTGAGGGAGAGTTTTTGCTCTCCCTTTTTTTTGTTATGTTATGTGCATGAGAATTCTAGTAGTTGAAGACGAAAAGAAAGTAGCTAACTTTATTAAGAAGGGACTCGAGGAAGAGTACTTTTCTGTTGATGTTGCATATAACGGGAAAGACGGCTATGAGATGGCTTTAAGGGAAGAATATGATGTATTAATACTTGATGTAATGTTACCTTACAAAGACGGACTTAAAATTACAAAAGATTTACGCAGCGAGAAAATAAACACGCCGATTCTTTTATTGACTATAAAAGACAGCACCGGCGATAAAGTTACCGGTCTTGATGCCGGTGCCGATGATTATCTAACCAAGCCTTTCGCATTCGAAGAGTTGACGGCACGTATTCGTGCGCTTCTGCGGAGAAAAGAGACGCAAAAAACCACCGAGTTAAAAGTTGATGATCTTACTCTTGATTTGATTTCACATAAAGTATATAGAAACAGCAAAGAAATTTTTTTAACGCCGAAAGAATATGCTATTCTGGAATATTTAATTCATAATAAAAATAAGATTGTCTCACGCACGAAGTTAATTGAACATGTTTATGATTATCATTTTGATCCGGAGACAAATATAGTGGATGTATATATAAATAAACTTCGCAACAAAATTGACCAGCAGCCTCTAAAGCAGTTAATTCATACTGTTAGGGGAGTAGGATATATTTTAAAGGATTAGCCTGGGCTAATAGACAGATGATCCTTCGATTGAAAAATTTTATTGCTTCGACGAGATTCAAAACAACTCTCTGGTATTCGCTTGTGTTTTTATTTCTCGAACTGCTGTTAGGGGTTATTATATATATTTACCTTTTTACAAAGTCAGTTGGTAAACTGGATTCTGCTCTTGCTGCACAGGCAAATGCAATTATAAAAATTGTAAAAGAAAAACATGTTGATCTTGACACGTTTACGCCGGATGAAAATTATCAAAATGAGGAGGATTTAATTTGGGATTTGATCTATGATATTGTGGTATTTAATAAACGAAACACTTTTATAGAAATTTCCTCAGGCAGAAAAATAATTTTTAAGACGGATAATCTTTCCGGGAATGACTTTTTACTTCCCAATTTGGCATTAAACAGAAAAGGACCGTTTGATTTTGTCGATGATTCACTCGGCAGTCAAAATATTCGTGGCTATCTGCTTAAGGGCGGAAATTATGCTGTGCTTGTCGCATACCCGAAAGAACAGATTGCTCAGACACTTAACAGCCTAACCGATCTTTATGTTTTGCTGGCTCCGCTGTTTTTGATTGTTTCGTTTCTCGGCGGAGCAGTAATATCTTCTAAATCGCTTTCGCGTATTGATGCAATTGTTAAAAAGACGGAGGAAATTACGGCTCAAAATTTGAGCGAGAAAATTCCAGGAGGTGAATTTACAGATGAATACGGACGGCTTGTAAAAAAGATGAACGAGATGATAGATCGTATAAGAACAGCCGTTGAGTATATGAATCAGTTTACAATTTCAGCTGCGCACGAGCTTAAAACCCCGCTTACTATTTTAAGAGGTGAAATTGAAATTGCACTTAAATCCCACAAAACACAAAACGAATATGTTGACGTACTGAAAAGTAATCTCGAAGAAACAATACGCCTAATAAAAATTATCGATAATCTTTTTTTTATTTCAAAGAGCGACCATTCGCTGATAAGTATTCAAAAAGTGGATGTAAACCTTGAAGAATTCATGCATTCTATAGTGAACAACTTTAGGTATCTTGCAGATGAAAAAGAGATAAAAATTATTTTAACACTGGAAAAAAATATTATTGTTCGAATTGATCCCGGTTTAATGAAACAAGCTATAACAAATCTGCTGGATAATGCAGTCAAATACGGTAAAGAGAAATCCGATATTAGTGTTATTGTGGGAAATTTCGGAGATAATAAATTTAGGCTCGATATTGTAAATACCGGTGATGAAATTCCAGAAGAAGCATTGGCTAAAATTTTTGAAAGATTCTATAGGGTAGATTTACAAAATTCCCGCAAAAAGGGAGGGGTAGGCTTGGGCTTATCCGTTGTCAAATCAATAATTAATCTTCACGAGGGTTCAATTACTGTTGATTCAAAAAACGGTAGGACAAAAATTTCTATTCTTATGCCGGTT
>DYLN01000154.1:5472-6438 GCA_020722085.1 Melioribacter roseus | reverse complement strand
GAAAAAACAGTATCGAAGAAGGGTGTATGAATTTCGGAGAACCAGTATCGCACAGTCGGATCAACAAAAAAAAGCAGTAAATATAAAATGAATACAGAAGAAAAAAGATAAACGTTTTTACCTGCCGCCTTTGTAATAATTATGCAGTAGGATTTTGTCTCTTGTAAGATGGTTAGCAAATCTTTTTTAAACATAGATTCTAATAGAATTAGTTGTTATTTCGGTTTGATTGTAGGAAATTATTATCGGCACGAACTCCTACATCAAACAGCGTTACTTAACGTATGAGTATAATTGTAGGAGTTATCAACCCCGCCGGACGAGGTGGTAACGGCGAACTCCATCGCCTTAAAAAATATTATACTGTTTTTGCTTTCTTCTTGTTATTCTTCAATGACTTTTTATATGGTTTATATTGTTCAACTTTAGCCGGTACGCTTATATCGAATAGACAATCCGGTGCGACATCCCAGCCGTTTGCCCATTGAAGGTCGCTGTCTTTAATGAAAAAGGTTTTAAAATATTTTTCATCTTTTAAACCGCTCGATGATTTTAAATCCTCCTTATAGAGATCACTAAAATCTGTGTAATTTATGAAGGGGTAATTTTCCTCCAAGTCTTTGCCGTTAAAATCAATGCTGCATGTTGTATCTGCAGCTCTTATGTGAATATGCGGAAGGCAGTGATCCCTGCTATGCATTTGAGCCACTATCCCCATAATTTTTGATATTTCCGGCATATTTACTCCGCTAAAAATAGCGACTACTTTTTTCCTATTCAAGATTATACCCGAACACAAGTTAGAATCAATTGTTTTTGTTTAATTCTGCTTTATCAAGCACATTTTTCGCTTCGTCCAGAAGATGAAGTTCGTCTTTAAGGATTCCCAGTATTTCTTCTACCGAGTAGTTATCTTCCGGTTTAATCCATTCAAGAAAGTTATTCATGTATTTTTTCCCAAGCTCG
>DYLN01000154.1:0-5412 GCA_020722085.1 Melioribacter roseus | reverse complement strand
CTTGTATGATAAATTTAAGTTCGTCAATCAGATTATAAAGGTCGGATCTAAACTCCCAAAAGTCGGCTTCTTCTAACGAAGGGAGATATAATTTCATCGATTTGCATCTATCCAACAATAACTGGTTTTCTCTTTTGGCAGAAATTTTTTCGATAAGTTTTATAACAAACTCATAAGTTTTTTTTATTTCGGAAAAGTTATTGCCCGCCATTGTTTTACAATCCAGATGTTTTACTTCCCGCAAATTTTTGTATAAGTGCATTAATTAATTTTCTTCTATCCGCAGATATTTCAAAAAAAGATTTGTAGGGAATCAATTCATTAACTTCGGGTAGAATTCTTTCGAGTTGTGCAGAGTGAATTTTTGATATTTTTTGCTGAAAGTGCATGTATAAAATTTTCCATAAAAAACTCATATCACCTAGGTTGCAGAAAATTTATTGCAGCATGAATGAATATTGATAAACTTTATCATGCAATTTTATTTCTATGCAGCCCACGTGAAAGAGTTATTAGAGGCTTGGATTAGATTCCCATTTAAGCCTGCTTTGCCGAAGCAGAGCAAGGCGGCCTGCTCCGACAACTCGCCTCAGTCATTTTTGCTGCCTGTCACATATTTTATGATCTCTGCTTTTTCCATTGTAATCAAACCGCCGCAGTTTGCCTCTTCAAAAATATCATGCAAAACCGGCAGGAACTTTTCAACTTTTTCTAATTCATCAACTATTTCAACTATCATCGGCATATCTTCGGAAAGCCGCAGTATTTTGGCTGTATGAATTATGCTCGACTTTCCAAATCCCATTACACCTTTAAAAACAGTTGCGCCGGCAAGATGAGCCTTACGGGCTTCCTGTACAATTTTCTCATAGACAGGTATATGATGTATTAAATCATTTTCGCCGATAAAAATACGAATTAATTTTGCTTCGCCCTTAATTTCCATGTTAGACTCCGCTTAGTATTTTAGAAATTTTATATGATAGAAATAACGCAAGAAGAGTAAGCAAAAGATTGCTAAGAATATTCATTCCGGCAAAAAAATATTCTCTGTCTTTAAGCAGAGTAATTGTTTCGTATGAAAAGGTTGAGAATGTGGTCAAGCCTCCACAAAAACCGGTTGTAAGAAAAATTCTCATTGTCGGACTAATCAACTCGGTTTCGTTTAAGTAGAACATGATTAATCCTATTAAGAAGCTGCCCGATAAATTTACCGAAAGGGTGCCGAAAGGAAAATCTTCAGGCAAAAATTTATATACAAAGCTGGACATCCAATATCTCAGCATACCGCCAAAACCGGCACCAAAAAATACTACTATATAGTTTTGCAATGTTTTTATTCTCCTTTTGTTTTGTAAAAAAGTAACCTGGCAGGAGTTATTAGTCCGGAAAGTTTAATTTGGACGATTTAGCACAAACTGCTTAAGCGAACCCCATCGCTCTCACAAATATAATAAATCCCCGAATTTTAATTACATCATTTCCATAACTGCTTTTTTCCGGTAAGCATTGCACCGATTCGCTGATTACGCCGATTTGTGATGCTACATAGTTAACCGTCGTATGTGTTATTTCGAATAGCCATTCGTCACGTAAAAGATTTTCCAGATATTCCCACCAGCTTTCTTTTTTTGATGGAGTATACTTGAGGGTTTTTTCTACGAAGTGGTGGCTTCGCCAAATGCAACCCTCAAGGTTAACCGCTTTAAATATACAAGGTTACTATGTTGAGCTTTCAAAGCTCTCTACTAATTATTTACTTGACCAGTCAACCGCCCCGGACGGAAGATTTTTCTCCAAATAAGTTGTTAGCAATGTATATAAATGTAATCTCGTTCCTTCGCCCTCATAAATTCCATGTGAGCGGTTGGGATAAACCATCAAGGAAAACTGCTTGTTGTATTTTACCAGCTCATTAACCAGTCTTTCGGTATTTTGGTAATGTACATTATCATCACCGCTGCCGTGTACAATTAGCAAATTTCCTTTCAGGTTTTTCGCAAAATGAATTGCCGAGCCTTTTTCGTATGCGTCGTTATCGTCGCCTGGAAGTCCCATGTATCGCTCTTCATAAATTGTATCGTAAAGTCTCTCGTCGGTTACAGGTGCTACCGACATTCCAGTTTTGTAAATATCGGGGTATCGGAACATTAACTGCAGAGTTGCAGAACCGCCTCCGCTCCAGCCCCAAACGCCGATTCTTTCCGGATCCATAAAACTCCATTTTCTCATTAAAGCTTCCGCTGCCGCAGCCTGATCGTGTGAATTTAAGACACCGATTTTTTTGTAAATCGACTTTCTCCATTCTCGTCCCCGCGGTGCCGGTGTTCCTCTGTTGTCAACGCTGATTATTATATAACCTTTCTGCGCTAACATTTGAAACCACAAATACTGAGTACCCGACCATCGGTCCAGAACGGTTTGCCCTGCAGGTTCGGTATAAACATAAAATAAAACTGGATATTTTTTTGAGGAATCAAAATGCGGTGGTTTAATTATCCATCCGTCTAAGGTTACTCCTTCCTCGATATCTACTTTAAAAAATTCTAGCGGGGAAATATTCAGTGCATTTACTTTTTCTTTCAGCTTTTCATTTTCAACTAATGTTCTTATTATTTTATGGGACGGAAGTTCAACGAGGTCAGTTGTGGGTGGCATGTTTGCATTGGAGTAATTGTGAATTGCATACTTTGCACCATCAGCAATCTGATAGTTATTAGTGCCTGTTAAGTTTTCTGGTGTCAGTTTTTCAATCTTTCCTTTACCGTCGAGAGATGCGCGGTATAAATAACGCTGCGCTGCGTTTTCTGGTGAAGCAATGTAATATATCCAGCCGTCTTTAAAATTTATTGACCCAATTTCTATTACATCAAAATTTCCCGGAGTTATTAATTTTATGTTTTTCCCGTCGCGGGAAACAATATAGACATGCCGCCATCCGTCACGTTCGCTTACCCATGTAAATTCTTTGCCGCTGTTAAACCAATGCATGTCATCGTTTACGTCAATCCATGCTTTATCTGTTTCGGTAAGAATTGTTTTAACGTCACCGGAGTGAATATTGCACAGCATAACTTCGAGTTTATTCTGGAGTCTATTAAGCTGCTGAACATAAATCTCATCTGAAGATTCTGTCCAATCCATTCGTGCAATATAATTATTGCGCGGGTCGCCGGGGACTTTCATCCAGACGGTCTCCCCGCCTTCTACACTTACAACGCCGACACGGCATGCTGAATTTGTTGTGCCAACTTTTGGGTACTGAACCGGTTTAACGAATGAATAGAGTGAATCGGTATCATTGATTAAAAGAAAATTACGTACGCTGGAAGCATCAAGCTGCCAGTATGCAATGTATTTGCTGTCGGGACTCCACCGGAAACCGTCCCGGTCGTCGAGTTCTTCTTCGTAAACCCAATCGAAAGTTCCGTTAATAATTGTTGCCGAGCCGTCGAATGTTAATTGAGTTATTTTACCGGTGGATAAATCCTGAACAAAAACATTGTTTTGGCTGACATAGCCGACTTTTTTATTATCAGGGGAAAACTTCGCAAACATTAATGACGATTCAGGAGCATCGCCGCCCAATTTCATTAATTTTTTTGTTTTTAAATTCAGCACCCAGTAATCGCCGCGTGTGTTATATCGCCAGACGCGAGCGGTATTGGTAAAAATCAAAAGCATCTGATGATCGGGCGACCATTCATAATTTGAAATCGAAAGCGCAACGGAATCTCCTTCGGGAATTAAAAATTTTGCCGAGACAAGCACTTCTTTCTTTCCCGTCTTTGTATCGTATTTGATAATGTCCTGTGCGTTTTTTACTTCCGATGATTTCTCAAGCGTTGTGTAACTTTTTCCATCGTCTATGAAACGTGCAGGACCAAATCTTTCTCCTAAAAATTCCGGAGTCTTAAAGAGTCTCTCCAATGTAAGCTGTGTGGAATCCTGTAATTGTGCGTAGGGCTGGATGTACAGTACGGTAATCAGGAGTATAAAAAGTTTTCTGAATGTTTTCATAATAATTCCTTTTTGTTGAAAGAATGAATTAGACCGTAAAAATTGAGCTTAATGAAAAAAATGTCAAGTGAATTAAAAAGAATTATAACTTCTGCATGCAGCTTTTTATCAAGTCCTTTCCAGATATTTTTTGGAAAGGGTGTTGGTAATGTAATTCCATCACTTTTAGTTTCTACCTATAAATCATATATTTCAATAGCCAAAAGAAAGGAGGCAATATGAAAATCGGAATTATCGGTTCCGGCGTTGTCGGTCAGCAGCTCGGTCTTGGTTTTTTAAGATTGGGACACGAAGTTAAGATCGGGACACGGGACACAAATAAATTGAGTGAATGGCTGAAGACGGCTGGTGAAAACGCAGCCGCAGGCAGTTTTGAAGACGCAGCAAAATTTGGTGAGCTGCTTATACTTTGTACTTTTTGGGCAGGCACCGAATCCGCAATTAATCTTGCTGGCGAAGAAAATTTTAGAGGTAAAATTTTAATTGATGTTACGAACCCACTCGATTTTTCACAGGGCACGCCTCCAAAGCTTGATTCTTCAACCGGAAACTCGGGCGGCGAACGGGTTCAAAAATGGCTGCCGGAGACAAAAGTTGTGAAAGCATTTAACACGATTAATGCTTATATCATGGTTAATCCTAAACGCGAGGAAGGCGACCCAGATTTATTTATTGCCGGCAATGACGAATCCGCTAAAAAAACAATAACAACTTTTGCCGAGCAGCTTGGCTGGAAAGGAATTATAGATATCGGAGATATTTCACATGCTTTTTTGCTTGAAGCGCTTGCATACTTGTGGGTAATTTATGGATTCAAAAACAATAATTGGGTGCATGCTTTTAAACTTCTGAAGAAATAAAATGAACAGAACAGTTTAATCACCGGCGCAAACAAGGGTGTTGGATTTGAAATTGGAAGATAGTTGGGAATGCGCAGCTTTCTTGTTTTTTTAGCTGCAAGCGATATACATAACGGGAAATGAAGCCGCTGACAGATTAAAAGAGAAAGGCATTTAAGTGGATTTTATTCAACTCGATACAGGAAACTATGAGAGCATAAAAAACGCCGCTGACGAGTTTGCAAAGTTTAATATGAAACTTGACGTGCTTGTAAACAACGCTGCCATTCTTTTAGACAAAGTGAACATATTAAAAACTCCTTATGAAACTTTAACAGAAACGCTGCTGTTCACGTGTGCCACTATTATTTGCCTATACGTAAATATCATAACTCCAAGCTTCGTAAGGAAAATAAATCCGTTGCTAAAACAATTACTGCCAAGGAGATTGCACGTATTGTCTATTACGTATTAAAAAATAAATCCGACTTTAACAACACTTTCAAAGGTCATGAACTTGAAATGAAGTCTTTTCAATGGTTGCGCATTATAA
>DYLN01000335.1 GCA_020722085.1 Melioribacter roseus | reverse complement strand
TTTCGATTTGGTGGAGGTTGAGGTAAACATTTTAAAGGACTGGTGATAAATACTTCTTCCCTTTTAATTCCAGCAATTTTTAAAAGCTCATTTAAAAATTTACCCGCTGGGCCAATGAAAGGTCTGCCTATTTTATCTTCCTCACGGCCAGGAGCCATTCCAATAAACATAATTTTAGCATTGACTGGCCCTTCTCCAGGAACAGTATTAATTCTCAGTTTCCACAAAGGACATTTTTTACAATTTCTAATTTTTCGATGTAGCTTTTCCAACTTTTTTGTTTTATCCATTTTCTACTATTTCGTGCTATACTATAATAAGTGAGAAAAAGGTCGACATTTAATCAAAATTAGATTTTGAAACTTTGTTATTTTGTTATGTGGTATTGGATATTAATTTGGTTTTTAATTTTCCTTGGATTGAGCGGTTTAAGGATAGTAAATCAATATGAAAGAGGGGTTGTCTTAACTTTTGGAAAATACAGCGGCACTCTTTTGCCCGGTCTACGCTGGGTTTGTCCTGGAATTCAAAGAATGATTAAAGTCGATATGAGAATTACAACTCTTGATGTTCCTCGCCAGGAAGCAATAACAAAGGATAATGTACCGGTAGGAGTAAATGCCGTTGTTTATTTTAAAGTAGAGAGAGCAGAAGATGCTGTTTTGAAGGTTGAAAATTATTCTTACGCTGTTTCTCAGTATTCAGTGGCTGCTTTAAGAGATATAATTGGTGGAGTTGAATTGGATACACTCTTAACAGAAAGGGAAAGAATTGCCTCTGAAATTAAAAAAGTTGTTGATGCTGAAACAACCCCTTGGGGAATTGATGTCACGGCAATAAAAATGCAGGATATTGAGTTACCGGCGGCAATGAAAAGGGCGATGGCTGCCCAAGCTGAAACTGAGAGAGAAAGAAGGGCCCTGATTATCAAAGCCGAAGGAGAATTGAAAGCGGCTGAAAATCTTCAAAAAGCAGCCGAAATTTTAGGAGCAGTGCCTGGCGGATTATCATTGAGGACTTTACAGACAATCGATAA
>DYLN01000334.1 GCA_020722085.1 Melioribacter roseus | reverse complement strand
AATGCTGAAATTTTAAAAAGCTTACCTACAAGAGTTGTAAAAACCAAATTTGGGAAGTTCGGATATTTATTGGCCGTCTCAGAATTTAAAAGGATACTCGATGAGTTTAAGCCGGATCTTGTACATGCGCATTTTGCAACGAGTTATGGATATATCGCAATGAAGTTGGGTTTTCATCCTTTTGTATTGTCGGCATGGGGATCGGATATAACTTTGACCAAAAGGAATTTCTTGAGAAAGAGGTTGGTCAGGAATGTTTTGAATTCTGCGGATTATGTGAATTTTGCCGGAGAATATCTTAAACAAATTGCCGTTGATTTGGGTTATGATCTGCGAAAAAATAACGATGTTTTTCAATACGGAGTTGATCTTGAAGAAATATCGAAGTACAGAATGAATTTGGAGATGAAAGATCGTGATGTCGTGGTAAGCCCACGCGGATTTGATGATGTTTATAACTTCAAAAATCAACTTTTAGCAATGAAAATTGTAAATAAATCAAAGCCGAATTTGAAGCTTCTGATGTATGGAGGCGGAAACTCAGCGAAAGCCAAAACTTTGATCGATCAACTTGGAATCGGTAATTGCGTTGAGATAATGGGAAAGGTTGATCAGAAAGCGTTATGGGAGTCTATCGGGAAAGCGTTTACAGTTATTTCTGTGCCATACAGAGATGGCACCCCGCTTAGTTTACTTGAATCTATGGCTATCGGTGCTTTCCCAATTGTCTCCGACATCCTGCCAAACAGAGAATGGATAGAAGATAAAAAAACAGGATTGCTTGTTGATCCAGAAATGCCTGAAGAAATAGCAAGAGCCATAATTTCAGCTTCTGAAAGCAACGAACAAATGATCAGAGTTGCTTTTGATAAGAATTTTGAGCTCGTTAATTCAAAAGCCAATTATGAAAAACACATGCAAAAGATTAAAGAAATTTATAAATCGCTTTTGCAAGTAAGGTTAAAGATTTAAGCTTTGATAAGGGATGATGCACGCATGTCAGTAAAAGCTCTTATTTTGGCCGGAGGCTCCGGTAC
>DYLN01000333.1 GCA_020722085.1 Melioribacter roseus | reverse complement strand
TTATATGTTTTGAGGGAATTGGTTAATCGTGGCAATACAGTGATTTGTATAGAACATGAATTGGATGTAGTGAAAAATGCAGATTATATAATAGATTTGGGACCAGAGGGAGGAGAGAAGGGAGGATATATTGTGGCAGAAGGTAATCCAATTGAAATAGCTAAGAATTCTAAATCCTATACCGGTAAATACTTGAGAGAAGTCCTTTCAGGCAAAATCCTCTAATTTTGCTCAATAATCAACTAATATGGGAGATAACATTTTAGAGACAATTCGAAATCGGCGGAGTGTCCGAGAGTTTCAGGAAAAAGAAATTCCAGAAGAGATAGTTGATGAGCTGATTGAGGCTTTGATTTGGGCGCCATCTGCAGGGAACTTACAATCGAGAAAGTTTTACTTTATTTTTAATCAGGAAATTAAAGAAAAATTGGCTGAAGCCGCTTTGGGTCAAAATTTTATTAAGCAAGCCCCTTTAGTTATTGTGGGTTGTACTGATGATAAAATTGCTTTTAGATACGGAGAGAGAGGAAAAAATCTTTATTCAATTTGCGATGTTGCTGCTTCGATTGAAAACTTGATGCTTTTAGCAACTGAACTTGGTCTTGGTGCTTGTTGGGTTGGTGCTTTTGACGAAGAAAGAGTTAGCCGAATTTTAAACTTGCCAGAAAATCTCAGGCCAATTGTTATCGTGCCCATGGGCTATCCAGCTGAAAAACCGAGGCCGCCGCCGAGGGTTTCCAAAGAAGAAGCAATAAAAGTAGTAAAATAGCCATTAACATGATTGAGGAATATCGGTTTGGTTCAATTACCATTGATGGGAAAACTTATAATTATGATGTTGAAGTCCGCTGGTCCGGTGAAGTTTTGAAATGGTGGAGAAAAGAGAGTCATGTTATGGATAGGGAAGATGTGGAAAGGGCAGTGGATCAAAATCCCGAGACAATTATTATTGGCACTGGCGAATCAGGAATGGCCCGAGTTACAGAAGAAGCCCAGAGATTTATAAAAGAAAAGGGAATTAAATTAATCATTGATAAAA
>DYLN01000153.1 GCA_020722085.1 Melioribacter roseus | reverse complement strand
TTTAATTCAAATTATGCAATAGAATTCGAAACTTGTCCCGATGCCTGTCCCGATGCTTTTTATCGGGGCGTGTCCCGCCCGCTCCGCTTCGCTTTGCGAGGCGAGATGTCTTTAATCGGGAGAAAAAAGGATTGTAAACCTTTCGAGGCTGACCAAAAAAGTAATTATTCAATAAAATAATTCGCATAAATTCCCCGTAAACTACACGGGGCAAGCTGTGAAACCTGTCCCGATACCTTTTATCGGGGTTCGTGGCTATTCCTATGAAAAACATTACTTTTTGGTCAACCTCGGGAGTAAGAAAATAAAAAATGGACTTTACTCACATAAATAAATCCCAAATGAGGCTAAAGCCAATCTCATTTTTTAGATTCTTTTTCAGTCAGCTAAAGCTGACAGCAATAAAAAGAAAAAAAAGAATTTAAAAGACGATTGATTTTATAAGAAAAACATTGCAGTTCACTTTAGTGAACTGATAAAGAAAAAAGGACAACATAATTGGCTTTAGCCACATAGAATAAATAATGATGCTGATGCAAAAGAATTTTAAGATTATTCTTATCGATAGTAACAAGAGGAAGTTAGAGCATAAGTAACCTTATTATAAATTTTTGCACTCTGCTTATACCAGACGCATCAACTTCTCGGCAGAGAAAAAGTAAAAGTGGTTCCGGCATTTACCTTACTTTTAACCCAGATTTTACCTTTGTTTTTTTCTATCATTTCTTTGCATAAAATTAATCCCAGTCCGCTTCCCTTCTCTTCTTTTGTACCGTATGTTGAGTGATTTATATCCAATCTGAAAAGTTTGTGAATATCTTCTTCTTTTATACCAACTCCGTTATCACGTACAGAGAACTCTACTGTTTTTTCTTTAACTATCGAATTAATTTTAATAACTCCGCCGGGCTTAGTAAATTTAATTGCATTTGAAATCAAATTTTGCAGAACAGAAAAAACCATGTCTTCATCTGCGAAAACTATCGAATCGTTCGTTATTTCATTTTCTATTGTAATATCTTTATTGTCGGCGTTATTTTGCAGCAGGTATATAACCTCATTTGTTTTGTGAAACATATTAAAGTTAATCGGTTCGTACTGAATTTTACCGGATTGAATACGTGACCACTGCAGTAAATTTTCCAGCAGTACAAAAACATTTTTCGCTGCTTCGTTTATTTTTCCTGCAAATGATATTAACTCCTCTTTGGTCAGCTCGTTGATGTCTTCAACAAGGAATTCGGAAAAACTTAGAATTGAACTAAACGGACTGCGCAGGTCATGTGCAATTATTGAGAAAAATCTATCTTTAGATGCGTTCAGGTTTTTTAACTCGTTCTCGGATTCCTGAAGCTGCTCGTTTACTACAGCCAGCTTATTAACTAAATCTTTTAGCTGCTTCTCGGATTTTTTTGCTTCAGTTATGTCCCTTAATATTCCGCGGTATGATGTTATTTTCCCCTTTTCATTTCTTACAACCATTGCAGTTTCGAGCACAGTTATTATTTCCCCGTTTTTTTTCCTTATATCTATTTCATAATTCTTTACATAGCCATCGCGCTCCAGCTTCTGTTTAAATCTGTCTCTATCTTCTTTGTGAACATAAAGCTCCTCTGCTATATCAATTTGATCAAGCGGGTATCCGGGTTCTATACCCAACAACTCGTACCCTGATGGATTTAACTCTATAAGTTTTCCTTGGGGTGTGCTTTCGTAAATTGCATCTTTAAGTTCGGTAAAAAGATTTCTGTATTTATCGTAATCTTGTTTAACATGTTTTTCTTCCTTAATTTTTTTAAATATATTCTCACTTTCTCTAACAATTGCAATCGGTTTCCCCTGCTCGTCTTTTATGTACGATGCTTCGATCTCCCCGTTAAATTGGGCTTCATCTTTTTTTGTATTTATATTCTGTTCTTTCCCTTTCACTTTCATATAATGTACTTCTTCGTTGATTAGTATTGGCATATTTTTTGATGGGGGGGGGGTAAATAATTTTATATTTTTTCCAGACATTTCTTCGAGGTTATGCTGGTAAAGATCACAAAAAGATTTATTCGCATATAAAATATTGTTCGAGAGATCCGTTATGCAAATACATGTATTTATTTGGTCCAATGTTCGAAGCAGAAATTTAAGATCCACAGCCTTATTTAATACGGTTAAATTAGACTCTGAATTATTAGTACCAATTTTTTCTTTCATCTCTTCACCTGCAAAATTTGATGAGTTTACATTGTAAAATAACACTTGCCCTTATAAATTATCGAAAAAAATTAATCAGACTTGATATCTTTTTACGGCTTTTTTAAGACGATTCATAATAGCTTCACCCAATCCTGTCTCTTTAACTCTTTCAACAAGTATTAAATCCACATCCTCGCTTTCAAATTCATGAAGAAAAAGAAATAAATTTGCCGCTGCTTCTCTAAGATCCCCTTTTGCCGACAAAATTTTTACAGAAGAAAAATTATAATCTGCTTTTGCTTTTTCAAAAAAAATTGCACCAATTTTTTTCCCTTCGTATTTACTAAAAGCTCTTTTATTAAAAAACCCTATTGGAATATTCGGAGCATAATGGAAAGGAAGTTGTCCGGGTGAAACAGGTTTTTTAGTGTCTGCCGTTTTTCTCTTAATTTTTCCTGTATACTTTTCAATATATTCAACAGGAAGACCTCCCGGGCGAAGAAGATAAACTCCGCCGTCGTCAATTTTAATTATAGTAGATTCAACGCCAACAGAACATCTTCCGCCGTCTAAAATCATATCGATTTTGCCGCCAAGCTGTTTGGCAACATGCTGTGCGGTTGTGGGACTTAGTCTGCCGAAATCATTTGCGCTCGGCGCAGCAATCGGAACCCCGCATTTTTCAATCAATTCAAGAGCAACTTTATGATCGGGCATTCTGACAGCAACAGTAGGATTTCCTGCAGTTACAATATCTGGAACAATATCTTTTTTGGGAAGAACTATAGTTAACGGACCCGGCCAGAATTTTTTAATCAAAGTTTCTGCCAATTGACTGTTGTAATTTGTTATACGGCGAAACATCTTTTTGTTTGAAACGTGAAGAATTAACGGGTTAAATTTGGGACGGCTTTTGGTTTCGAATATTTTTGCAACTGCAATCGGGTTGAGTCCGTCTGCACCAAGTCCGTAAACAGTTTCTGTTGGAAAAGCAACTAAACCGGCGTTTTTTATTATACGTGCTGCTTTAGAAATATTGGTATTGTTTGCTTTTACTACAGGCATAATATTTTATCGAATTTGACTTTCGAATATAATAACTTTGTGAAGTAAATGTTATTGACTCACACTACGCAAATCTGATGAAACCTTGAAGAATTCTTGCGCAAGGTGAGTTATTAAAACAAATTTTACAATAAGCGGGGCAAGAGCTGCAATGGATAACATGACTGAACTAAAAAAATTCTGCAAGGTACTTGCAGATGAAAGCGGAAAAATAATTAAGGACTATTTCCGTACAAAAATTTCTGTGGATGAAAAAGCCGATCATTCGCCCGTGACAATTGCAGATAAAAATTCCGAGGAACGGATGCGTGAATTAATTATGAAAAAATTTCCCGATCACGGAATAATTGGCGAAGAACTCGGAGAACATAATTCCGATGCTGAATACAAATGGGTTCTTGACCCAATAGACGGCACAAAGAGTTTTATCTGCGGCGCAGTTACTTTCGGAACATTAATTGCGGTGTTAAAAAACGAAGTGCCGATTCTTGGTGTAATAAATCAACCGGTACTAAATGAATTTTTACTTGGTGATAATTCCTCTGCAACTCTAAATGGAAATATTACTCGGGTGAGAGACTGTAAAACTCTGGAAGATGCAGTTTTGCTTACAACAGATCATCTGAATATCGGCAAGTATCAAAATCAAAAAAAGTTTGATGAGCTTACTAAAAAAGTTAAACTCTACAGAAATTGGGGCGACTGCTACGGATATTATTTAGTAGCAACCGGTTATGCCGATATAATGATCGATCCGATAATGAACAAATGGGACTTGCTTGCTTTAATACCAATAATTAACGGTGCCGGCGGAAAAATAACCGACTATCACGGCAGTGACGCTGTCAAAGGAAACAGCACAATTGCCACAAACGGATTAATACATGATGAAATAATCAAAATACTTAACTGAGAATCTTTTTATTTTCGTCAGCATCATATTGGCAGAATAAAAAAGGAGATTACGATGAAAAACATAATAGTCGGAACGGATTTCAATTTTCAACAGGAAGTTTTACAGTCTGATTTACCTGTCCTCGTAGATTTTTGGGCGCCGTGGTGTGCACCTTGCAGAATGGTAGCACCAATTGTTGAAGAAATAGCCGGCGACCTTGACGGAAAATTAAAAGTAGTAAAAGTTAATACAGATGAAAACTATCAAACAGCATCTCTCTACGGAATTATGAGTATTCCTACTCTGGGTATTTTTAAGAACGGCAGACTGGTTGAAGCAGTTATCGGCGCAGTTCCCAAACATCATTTAATGACTAAAATAAAACCGTACATTGATTCTGTAAACTAAACTTCTTAAACAAAAACGCCCCGATTAGCCGGGGCGTTTCTGTAAAATGGAGGAGAAGAAAGTTACTTTTCAATTATTGCATCAGTTGCACAAACCTCAACGCACGATTTGCAATTATCACAAAGTTCCGGCACAATAAAAGTGTAATCTGCTGACATAGGCGGGTAAGTTACACCGTTAACTGTATATTCTTCGCCGGCATTATAAATTGCACTGTGCTCACATTCATCAACACAAGCCGAACAGTTTATGCAATCTTCTGTTATTACCATCATCTTGTGGAGCTCCTTTATTTATTATTTCTGAATTAGAAAATTAGATCCGTTTTTGATTATCAAAAAGCTTGCCTGCACATTTCTGTCTGATTTCTTCTATTTTATTCGATAAACTAACCCTAAGTTTTATGTCGAAAGCAGTTACTTTTTCACAATTGAAAATGAAAAGCAAAGTAGTAGCAGCAATAAGAATATTAGGATGACATGTCGCATTTTCGTAAGCTACTTTTTTAGGTGGACTTATCCTCAGAAATATGGTGAGTAGATTGGATGAATGGGTAAATAATCCGTCTTTGCTAAAAAACAACTTCCACCTTCATTAAAATTTCGGTGGATAGGTCGCCAGGACAGGTTGAATGGTTGATCGTTCCACATTAAGATATTTCCGCCCTTAGGACGAGACCCCGCCATTGACGGGCAGCCATTCTATCGAAAAGGGTTTTTTTTAGACATCTATACCACTTGCCCTATAAAAAAATATTTTATAATTTTCGACCATTCAAGTAAAATAGTCGAATTTTATTATGAGTGATGAAAAATTAAAAGAAAAAGCGATAATTGAAGCCGCTCGTAACCGTTTTGCTCATTTTGGATTCTCCAAAGTAACTATGGACGAAATTGCAGGCGATGTAGAAATGGGAAAGGCTTCACTTTATTACTACTTTCCTACCAAGGAGGACCTCTTCAGATCGGTCGTACTAGAGGAACAAAGTGAATTTGTAAAAAACATCGAAGAAATTCTCGGGAGACATGCTTCTGCTTCAGAAAAGCTGAATGAATATGTAGCACAACGCTTAAAATATTTTCGTGACCTGGTTAATCTCGGAATGTTAAGCGTGCATTCAATCTTCGATATCAAATCAATCTTTAAAAAATTATTTGAAGACTTGGGGAAACAGGAGCTAATTTTGTTAAAAAAAATCTTTGATGAAGGAATCAACTCAGGTGAATTCACAAAAGAACTGCCTGGAGATTTCCCTAAAATCTTTTTGCACATTTTACAAGGACTCCGCTTTAGGGTTATCAAACTTTTCAATGAACACAAAGCAAACGAAGAAACTTATAAAGAACTCGAAAGCGAAATGAAAATTGCCACTCAATATTTAATTAAAGGAATTAAGTGTAACTAATTTTTTTGATAATTTTATAGAGGGATAAATTCATGGCACAAAATGATGAAGTAAAAAATAATGTTACGGTGAGCTCAAAAGGCGACGAAAATATTGATGAAGTTCCTCTTTATAAAAAGAAAAGACTTATTATTCCGCTTCTTTTGCTGTTAATTGCTGCCGCAATTGCCGGATATTTCTGGTATATGAATATGCAGAACTTTGTCTCAACCGATGATGCGTATATCGGTGCCAACAGTGTTTCGATCAGTTCCAAAATACTTGGACGAATTGTTTATCTCGGTACAAACGAAGCAGATACTGTAAAGGCAGGAGAGGTTCTCGTAAAACTTGACGATGCCGATCTAAGAGCACAGAAATCCTCAGCACTGGCTGAACTTGAACTGGCTCAGAAAAACATTACCCTTGCCGAAGTAAATCTAAGACGCGCTCAGGATGATTTCAGCCGCGGCGAAGATCAATACAACAACGGAGTAATTACCAAAGAACAATACGACCATCTGCAAAACGCACTT
>DYLN01000332.1 GCA_020722085.1 Melioribacter roseus | reverse complement strand
TCAGTTCAAAAGATAACATGCAGGTTATTATTTCAGCCGACTGCACCGGCCATGGAGTGCCGGGTGCATTTATGAGCATGTTAGGTGTAACATTGCTTAACGAAATTGTTAACGAGAAAAATATCCTTATGCCTGATCAGATACTGAACAGGCTGAGAGATGAAGTTATTAAATCACTCAAACAGGTGGCCGACGAAGAGTCGGTTAAAGACGGAATGGATGCAGCAGTCTGTACCCTGGACATTAATAACAATATTCTTTATTTTGCAGGAGCTAACAGCCCTCTATATCTTGTAAGAGGAACAGAACTAATGCATTACAGGGCAGATAAAATGCCGGTTGCAATCCATTATAAAATGCTGCCATTCACACTTCACAAAATCGATATTATGAAAGGCGATGCATTTTATATATTCTCTGACGGTTATGCCGACCAATTCGGAGGCCCTGCACAGAAAAAATTTATGTCGGGAAAACTTAAGGAAACACTTGTTGAAATTGCTTCAAAACCAATGCTTCAGCAGGGTGAAATTCTCGACAGAATTTTTGAAGAATGGAGAGGTGACAACCCACAGGTTGACGATGTCACATTTATCGGCGTGCGCTATTAGTTAATGGCATTCAACCTTGGTGGTAATATTACCAATAGTCACAGGAGGTGTGGCTTCTTTTTTTATCAAATCTGCACCACAATATTCAACTTCATCAGTTTCATTTATTACCACTCCATTCTCATAAGTAACAGTCTTGCATAATTTGCATTTCTGAAATAAATTTTCGCAGGAGGTGAACGACCATGCCACAAAAATAATTAATACCCCAAAAAATAACCTCTTTTTCATTATATCATAATTTCAATACAAAATTAAAAACTTACTGACTGAAATCAACTAATCATGAGACAATTTTTTTAATATAATTGTTGCACAAGTTAAAACGATTAAGTAAATTTATTATTTTAATGCAGCAATCATTTTAAAAATGAGTCTTTTCAGAGGGAATAAAAAATCGTAAAGCCATGGAAGATTTAAAAATGAAAAAACATGTT
>DYLN01000152.1 GCA_020722085.1 Melioribacter roseus | reverse complement strand
TTAGAAAATCTTAGTCGATTTGTCATTAGTGTTTTTCTAATGACAAATTTGGGTTAATACAACTAATCATATTGATAGAACATTTAAGAAGGTAAAGAGAAGAACAAATATTATTGACTGCTTTGAAAATATTAGAAGTCTTGATAAAAATTTCTTTTTTATATCTAATTTTATTAACCAGTTATTTGGTAATCGCTCTTTTGAGCCTGTTTATATCAATTACACAATTTTAGGGACGTTATCGAATTTTTTGATGATGTAGATGAATCGAAAATAATCCCGCAAACGGGATTTTCGCATGCTGCGATAATAAATCCTCTACGGGGATTCATTTATTTATTCAAACAGTCTCAAAAAAATTTTTATCTTTACAAAATAAATAAGCGATCTAACAAAATTGATAAAACTTTGGAAATTCTTACCGCACTAATTGCTAAAACTCAGGAAGTATCATGATTTTTTCTGAAAAAGACTTATAAAAATAATTGAAGAGAATAGAGATAAATCATCTAAACAATTGCTTGATTTAATAGTAAGAGAAACAAAAAGATTTACAGAAAACCATCCACAGCTTGTGATATAACAATTGTAATTTTTAAAAGAAAGTAAAGAATAAAAACGGAGCAGCCATGAAGCGTATTCTTATAATTCTTTTTTTGGTATCAGCAATCTTGCAGGCACAGGGAGTAGATTGGATAAAGGCAAACTATATAAAAAAAGAATACCGCATACCAATGAGGGACGGTGTGACATTATTCACCTCAGTCTATCTACCGAAAGATACAACAAAAGATCACCCAATATTAATGATGCGTACGCCGTATTCAGTTGGACCTTACGGAGAGGAAAATTATCGCAGCAGTTTAGACCCTATCGTGCCGGGAGAAAAATTTGCTCATGAAAAATTCATTTTCGTTTACCAGGATGTTCGCGGCAAATTTATGAGCGAAGGAACTTATGTTAATATGCGTCCATATATTCCAAATAAAAAAAATAATAAAGATGTGGATGAATCGACCGACACATACGATACAATCGACTGGCTTGTTAAAAACATAAAACACAATAACGGCAAAGTTGGCATTTGGGGAATCTCCTATCCGGGTTTTTATGCGGCAATGAGTCTGATGGATTCTCACCCGGCATTGAAAGCCGTTTCGCCGCAGGCACCAATATCCGATTGGTTTATCGGCGATGATATGCACCACAACGGCGCTTTAACACTTACAATGTCTTTCAACTTTTTCAAGACCTTCGATCAGCCGAGAGACAGCCTGACAACTTCACGGAAATCATTCCCCCCTTATGATTCACCCGATATGTACAATTTCTTTTTGAATCTTGGAACAATTGCCGAAGTCAACAAAAAATTTTTCCACAATAAACTCCCATTCTGGAACGATATTTTAAAGCACGGAAGTTATGACGAATTTTGGAAATCGCGCAGCAATCTTTCCTATTTTACAAATGTCAAACCGGCGGTTCTAATTGTCGGCGGCTGGTACGATTCCGAAGATTTGTATGGACCGCTGCATATTTATCAATCAATAGAAGAAAAAAATCCTAAGAATAATTGCAGATTGGTAATGGGACCATGGAGCCACGGCGGCTGGGCACGAACAAAAGGCGAATCTTTTGGCGATTTCCAGTTCGGCGATAGCACAAGTGTAACATACAACAACAATATTTTGGTTCCATTTTTTAATTATTATCTTTTACCCGATTCAAACGACAGGAAAAATGAAGAATTAAATTTGCCGGAAATTACTACATTCAGAACGGGTGCAAATCAATGGGAAAAATATAATCAGTGGCCACCTAGAAATACCGAAACCAAAAGCTTGTACTTGAATGCAGACTCAAAATTGACCTGGGAAAAACCGAATTACATGAAAAACCTCTTTGATGAGTATTTAAGTGATCCTAATAAACCTGTCCCTTATACCGCAAAATTTTACGATTCTAAAATGATGTATAACCGTCCTTATATGGATGAAGACCAACGGTTCGCTGCTTCGCGCCCCGATGTTCTGGTGTATGAAACCGAGCCGCTTGAAAACGATGTTACAATTACCGGACCTATAACTGCAGATCTGTTTGTCTCAACTACTGGCACTGATGCCGATTGGGTTGTAAAATTAATTGATGTTTACCCCGATGGAGAAAAAAATCCGGTTCCCAATCCGGAAAATGTTGAGTACGGCGGTTACCAGAGATTAATCCGTTATGAAATTATGAGAGGCAAATTCAGGAACAGTTATGAAAAACCAGAACCTTTTATACCCGGCAAAATTACGGAAGTAAAATTCAAATTAAATGATATTGACCATACATTTTTAAAAGGACACAAAATTATGGTTCAAATTCAGAGCAGCTTTTTTCCATTTTTCGATCGGAACCCTCAAAAGTTTGTGGACATTTATTCAGCTGCACAAAAAGATTTTCAGAAAGCATTTAACAGAGTTTATTTCTCAAGTAAATATCCGTCACATATAGAATTTCTTATCACAAAATGACGGAAAATTAATTTATTAACCGCCATGAGCGCCAAGTTACGCAAGGTTTTTAATTTCTCTTTTGCGTTTCTTGGCAATCTTCGCGGTCCGAAAGAACATGATTATCCTCGACTTCAAAAACTTCAACCTTTCCACCTCAAAACCGTTTCTCTCCTCACCTTTTTGTTACTAATATTATCGGTTATTGAGACAGTTATTAAGTAATCACCGGCGGGGTATTTATTCATATCAAGCTGAAAATATATCTGCGGATTGCTTTCCAGAGTTTGATAATGCGAGGTGAGGGTTGTTGACTGCTTGGCTTCTTTCAAATGTAAAAATGTTAAAACAGAGTTCAGAAAATTTTCGAGTCCCGAACGATTTTTTACTTCTGCATTTGTTATTGTTACTTCCTGTTCAAAATCAGTTAAATCATTACCATCTTTTTCCAAATTATAAATTTCATAGTACAAATACATTTTGTCTTTGTCTGAAAAGCTATTTGACGGATTTGGAAAGATATTTACATTTTTCCGGCTGATTGCATTCAACATTTGATTTCCGGTTATAACATTATAGCCAAAAAGCAAATCACTCATTGCCAAATTATTTGCTGTAAAAGATCTTATTCTTATTGTATCACGATTGGATGCGACACCCTTATCAGCATCTCTCATAATTTCAAAAGAAATCGTTCCTGCAGCTACTGTATCATTTGTGTGTGCATCCGGTTTTAGCTTAACGACAACTGAATTAATAAATAAATTCGTTGAATCGGCTGACTTAATGAAATTCTCCTCCGGATCGACATTCACATTTTCTCTTGTTCTGTAAATGTCGTTGTAGTACATATCGAAAAGATAAATTCCAACCGTGTGCTTGTAATCTTTTTTTTCGTCCAAGGAACTGTCAGAAATATTAAAGCCGTAATTCACATAAATATCGGTTAAATAACTTTTATCCTGATCTTTGAACTGAACAATGTTATACGGAGCATCAAATTTTGGTCCTTCAAACTTTGGGTTATAAGAAGAAGGAAAAATTCTCCGCGCATTTTCGATTAAATATTGTGAGTCACCTAAAAACTGCGGCGCAAATTTATCTTTTTCTCCTGCTGGAATGCTGAACATATAATTTCCGGAAGATGCAAAATCTGTAAAACCAAACGTAAGACCATTCTCATAGTTCCAGACTTCCGTTTTCATCAAGACGGCTTTACCAGTCATTTGAGGACGAAGCCGTGTAATGTTTATCGGCTCGCCAAATCTCAAAACAACTTCTCCCCTATCCGTCTTCCAGCCCACTTTCCCCATTTGGGGAGCACTGAAATAAAGATTAGCATAAGCCACACGTGAATAATGTTCGAGAAGCCGTTCATTATAATCGGTTAAATAAAGCGGATCGTAAACTTTCCAATAAATTTCGATTAGTCGTTTAAGTTCGGAATAATCCAGCTTTTCGGCAATATCCTTAAACTTGCCGTTCAAAATGAACTTAACAGAATTAAATGTAAAATCTTTCCGTTCACCATAATTCATCAATGCAATTGCTTTTTGATAATACAGATAAGCATCTTCAAGTTTTTTTGTACGATAGCTTAACAGTCCGAGACATAGATAAACATCTTTATCTGCTTTATTTTCGTTAACAGATCTCATCAAATATTTAATTCCCTCTTCGGGTTTGCCGGCTTTGTCGTAAAGAAGGGCTAACTTTAACAGCGCTTCATTATTTAACGGTTCAAAAACGAGTGTTTTTATGTAATATTTTTCTGCCTTATAAAAGTTATCATCTGCATATTTCTGAAGGCTGAAAAAAAATTCATCGTCGGCTAAATTTCCAGAGTGGTTATATTCGGTGAACTCTTCATCTTTAATTTTTGCCATTTCAAACCACGCTTTGGCTTGCGTGATATCCAATTCAACAATTCTTTTATATTCACAAAATGCTGCACACTTTGACCGGTCTTCTAAAACCTTTGCATAAAGATATCTCGATTCAATATCGTCAGGTAATTTTAAGACTGCTTTCTTAAAACATTCGTATGCTTTGTTCCTTGAACTAAAGGTATTCTCATTTAAATAAATTTTACCAAGCTCTTTAAGTGATTCAATATCAGAGAATTGTTTTATTGATTCTAAAAAAAATTGTTTTGCAGAGACAGTATCTTTATCAGCTAATGCCCTCATTCCTTTATCATAATATTTTTCATTTTTTCTGCCATCCGTTGTGGCTTTCTCCTTCCAATTAGATTCCGCGGAATCCCGCGAAGATTGGCAGAAAGTTCGATTGGAATTTTCACTCGGATAAAATGTATACGGAAGAAAGAAGAATATGGAAGAAAAGAAAACACAATATTTAAGAATTGATTTCAAAATACATCTTTTATTTTGATAAAACTTAACTACATGAAAAAATAAAATCAATTCAGTATTGACAGCATAAATTCACCAGCTTTTTTATGATCGGTGTAACTTTATCAAAAATTACAACGTCTAAAGACACAAAATCTCCGGTGAAACATGAAAAAATTTTTACTGCTGCTCTTTTTTGCTTCAACAATTTATTCTGCCAATGAATCCAAAGTAATATATCTTAAAAAAACAAATGCTGAAATAAAAATAGACGGCATAATTGATGCAGCATGGAATCAGGCAGATTCGGTTTCAGACTTCTTCCAATTACGACCTTACTATAACAACCCACCCGATAGGAAAACCGTAGCAAAAGTTTTAACAACAGAAAAGGCACTTTACTGCTTAATGATCTGTTTTGACAAAAGAGAAAACATTCAGGAGATAACAGGCAAACTTGATGATACTGGCTATGGCAGCGATATTGTTTCAATTATGCTTGATACTTTCGGAGACAGACGGACTGCCTATAAATTTGCTGTAACTGCCGGAGGTGTACGAGCCGACTGCCGACTGCTCGACGATGCAAGAAACAGAGATTACAACTGGGATGGAATATGGTCCTCCGCAGCTAAAATTTACGATTGGGGTTATGTAGTCGAATGGGAAATTCCTTATAAATCTCTTCAGTACGATGAATCATTAACAGAATGGGGACTTGATTTCGATAGGTGGATTCCTTCTCTTTCGGAAGATCTGTACTGGTGTAACTATGAAAGAAACGAAGGGCAGAGAATTTCTAAATTCGGCAAATTAATTTTTCAAGATTTCAAACCGACCATCAAAGGATTAAATCTGGAAATTTATCCTCTTGCAATTGCAAAAGCTTCTTATCTATACGACAATAAATATAAAATCGACCCTTCCGCTGGTCTCGATGTTTTTTATAATCCTTCCACCAAACTTACATTACAGGCAACAGTAAATCCCGACTTTGCACAAATTGAAGCCGACCCATTTTCGTTTAATATTTCCCGCTACGAAACTTACTACAATGAAAGACGACCTTTTTTCACGCAAGGGAATGAAATCTTTATGCCTTCGGGAAAGGAAAGAAACAGCGGTTTCTACAGCCCTCTCGAATTATTTTACTCAAGGAGAATCGGTAAAAAATTACCCGACGGCAAAGAAGTTCCTTTAATATTCGGCGCTAAAACTTTTGGAAGATTGGGCGAGTGGGAATACGGTGGTTTCGCAGCAAGCACGGCGGCAACAGATTATATCAGTCAAAACGGCAACAATTCGGTTGAACCTTCTGCTTATTTTATTTCCGGGCGCATAAAAAAGCAAATACTGGACAACTCAACTTTAGGTGTGTTATTCGTCGGGAAAAAAACTCAGAGGAACATTTACGGAGTTCTTGATATTGACGGTGCGGTAAGGACTTCTGAATGGCAGCTTGCTTATCAGTTTGCAAGATCAATTAAAAACTCAGAAGGTGATTATGCCGCATCTTTCGGTTTCACAAGTTTTTCCAAATCGTGGGTTACATTGTTAAGAACGAGACTTATCGGAAATAATTTCGATATATCACAGATAGGATTCGTTCCATGGCTGGGAACCGCTCAATTTACAGGCATTTCCGGTCCGCAATGGTACTTCGATGAAGGGTATATCTCCTCAATT
>DYLN01000151.1 GCA_020722085.1 Melioribacter roseus | reverse complement strand
TCATTCGAGGTCAGATTTTTTCTCTCAATATCAATTTGTGCAAAAATCCCCAAACGTTCATTCATGAATCTATCTTCAACACTTCCGACATATTTGTAATTATTGAATTTATTATATGCATTTGACAAACCATTGTAGCCTCCTTGACCAAGTAAACCAAATTGCGGTATATTTGATTTTGATGCTTTAGCTTCCCGAAGTTCAAAATTAACTGTACCACCAATGACATCGGGGTCCATATCCGGCGTTACTGTCTTAGAAACTTCTATCCCCTCGAGCATATATGATGAGACCATACTTAAATCCGTACTTCTATCAGAAGGGTTTGACGATCCCATCTCTATGCCGTTAATTGTAATTTTATTATACTTTGGCGAAAGACCTCTTATTACTACTTTGTAACCCTCGCCACCATTTCTAAGCACTGAAACACCCGGAAGCCTGCCTACTGACTCAGCCGCATTTGCATCCGGTAGTTCTTGAATCTTAGCAGCAGACACTACGTTTACTATTTGATCAGAAGAAAGCTGTTGATTTATTGCCTGCGACTGGCCGCTTGCTTGAGCTGTTACTACTACGGTTTTACCCTCTATGCTCACCGGCTCTAATTTGAAATCTTGTTCAATATGTTCCCCCTCTTTTATCGTAATATTCATTTCTTGGGTTTCGTAACCTATGTATGTAGCCCGGATAGTATAAGAACCTGGAATAATATTTCTGATTACATACTTTCCATGTATGTCGGTCGCTGCACCCATACTTGTACCGATGAGAATAACGTTCGCCCCTAACAAGGGCTCGCCAGTTTTAGCATCTTTAACATTGCCTTCAATTGTTGAAGATGCTGCCGTGACTTTAACAGCCGTTAAAGCGATAATAAATAGGATTAAGTATTGAATAGAAGTATAACGTTTCATTTTATTGCTTCTCTTTATTTTAGCTAATCACATCCATTACATTTTATTTTAAATATTTTTCTTGTCTAAGCAGGTTTACCCACTGAACATAGGCAAGCGGTTTAAGATGAATACCGTCGATTGTATATTCTTTTTTTAATTGTCCTGCTGCATCAGCCATAACTGTGTGTAAATTAATATAAACCAGATTATCACGAAGTGATGTCCGAATGGATTCGTTTGGAAGATTCCCATATTTTTGAGCCAGCTTAAGAATCCCTTCATTTAATTTATTTACCTGTTCATTTTTATTTTTCATATAAGAATATTGCAATACTTCATCATTAATCGGCAGTACACTTTGAAGATAAAGAATTGTTTTAGGTGAGAGGCTTTGAATCTTGTTGATAATCCTTTCATAATTTTGTAGAATTATATCAACAGGCAATCCTCTTCCTATATCATTTATACCGATAAGTAAAAATATTTTAGCAGGATCATTATTAAGAATATCATCAAGACGGGCTAACACACCGAAAGTGTTGTCTCCCCCTATTCCCCGGTTTAATACAACTTCCTCAGGAATTAACTCATGCCATTCCCCTCTCTCAGTAATACTATTTCCTAGAAATACAACTGCATGCTTAACAGGAGGTAATTGTTTAAAAAATTCCATTCTTTGCAAATAGTAAGGATTTGCATAGCTACTGTCTATTATGCTTTCCTCTTCTTCCTTAGATTGAAAGTCTAAAAAATTATTTATTGTTTTATTAACTTTTTCTGCTTCACAGCCTGCTCCAAAATGCCCGCAATCGTTATCCAATTCAAGAGGTTTGGATTTGATTAATTTTGCAAAATCCAAGGCAGGCTGTGGATTAACCATGTGATCTTGTTTAGAAACAACAATTAAGACTTCTGCTTTTACCTTTTCAGCAGCTTTTTCCATATCATTATCAAAAGGTGCCGAAACATTTTGAGCAATCATTGCCCGTAGCTGACTAGCCCAATCATAAGTATTAAAAACTTTTGTGTATTTATCTTCTTCACCCTTTAAAAACTCCGGAAATTCTTCCGGCTTTATATGCCCAACAAAGTAATCCGGCGTTCGCAAATTCAATGCGTGAATTGCAACCACTGTATTTTTAATCGATTGCTCATCTGAATTACATTTCAATCCTTCGTCAATAGCCAAAAGCTCGGCATTCCACAGCAGCAAATCATTTGAAGTAAGTTTCGGAGAGCCAACAATTGCAATTGCTTTGTCCATAAAATCCGGGTAAGAGACTACCCATTGAAATGTCTGCATTCCTCCCATTGATGATCCCATTATGCAGAAGACATGGCGCAAACCAAGTATTTTTGCCGCAAGGATATACTGCGAATTGACCATATCCCTTATATTGAATTGCGGGAAAGAGGTGTCTGGCTGCAACTTACTATTTGAAGGTGAAGATGAAACTCCATTGCCCAATGCATCTATTAAAACAACAAAGTATTTCGTGCTGTCAGCCATCATGCCGTGCCCTGTGAATCCCAATAAATCATGCGAGGTACCGCCAAACCATGTTATAACTAAAATTACATTGGAATGAGTAGAATTAATTTTGCCGCATGTTCTATACCCTATGACACAGTCTTTAATAATCTTCCCGTTTTCAAGTTTAAAGTCTCCAAGTTGAGCAAATTTTTGAACAGACTGCGCCTGAATAAAAAACGGCAAGAAAACTATTAAGCTTGTATAGAACCAATTTTTGATGAGTTTTCCCATCTTATTCTCCATTATCAATAACTACCGTAAATGCGGAACCATTTAAATCTTTCTTTGCAAATTTTGCTTCCAGAGTTTTTTCTTCTCCAGGGAAAAGTGAAATAAAATTATCACTCCAAAATGAAGGGAGTACTTCCTCGTTGTTATTTTTCTTTATTACTGCAAGCCGGTTCATAAAAGAAAGTTTCTTTGTTGGATTTTTTATTTTTACCATTACATGACATTCTTTGTCAGCACTTTCAACTTCGTATGTTAAATTTAATTTTACATTTTCCAGCTTTAGTAAATCGGAATAGTCTGGCGGAGTTTTGGATGATTGCCAGTAAATATTATCTGACAGAATTTCCCCTTTTTCATCAAGTAATTTTAGCTTGACGAAATAAACGGGAGTAATTTTAGCTAACTGAGGTATTCTGAAAATTTCACTGTAACAATTTTCCTTTATATTGATTACTTCTTCACGTTCCCATTTTATGTTCATGTTAAAATCATAAATGCTCGCTTTAACTTTCAGATTATTAATCGGATTAGAATGCGTGTTTATAACGGAAATCATGCAGTCATTTGCATTCATCTGGATGTGTAACGGCTCCAGTGCTCTCCTGGAAAAATAATAAGCCGCGTTCGGATTTAAGTACCAGTCATATATATTCCATAAGATTTCCGGTGAAGCCGAATTCAGTTTCCACAGCATTACTCCGCTTGTTATATCCCACATCCTTGAGTTTGCTGCTTCAAACATTGCACGGTAGCCGTCAGCATTTACCATTTGTGCTGCACGCACATATTCTTTGATGCTTTTGGAATTAAATCCATACAGGCTTCTTATTGCATTATCATAAGCTCTAAAAGCATAACCGTTGCCGTCCCACGCTCCATGTTCAGCCCAAACGCTGTCTAATGGGAATAATGGATTTCCTTTATCACGTCCAACGTTGAAAATGAATTTTTTCAAGCTGCTGAGCGTTGGAATTGCCGGTATACCAAGTTCATTTCTGAACATTTGCAGTTTCACTTCATTTATTTTATCAAAGAAATATGATGACGGATGCCATGTATAACCCGGCGGTCCGTAATCGGTCATGCCAAGTGGAAGGTCGGGCTCGATATATGGAGTGAGTTTCTTCCAATCCCATAAAATACTTGTTGAAGGAATAAACGGTCTAGTCTTATCAAACTTGTCTAAATCATATTTAAGAGAAAGGTATAAATCCGGTCCCGGAACATTTTCATTTTCTGCGATCCATGAAACCAAACTTGGAGAATTGCGGTATCTTAAAATAATGTCGCGTTCATTTTTAATTGCAAGAAGGTGGTCTAAGGGATAATATGCAGATTTTGTACCAGGCACTGTAGTCCAACATTGATAAAATACTTCCCACCACATCAGTCCATATTTATCGAAAGCTTCTATTAAGTCTTCGGGGGGAGAAGGCATATCTTCGCTAGATACTAAATTTACATTAGCATTGGCAAGCAGTCTGGCTTCATCATATATTCTTTTTTTATTCATATCGAGCAGCATATCTGGCTGAAGCCAGCCGCCTTTGCAAAAAACTCTTTTGCCATTTATGTAAAATACTCTCCCGTATTCTCCGTTAAGTTCTTTCAAACTGTTTGTAACTTCTCTTATCCCAAAAATTGTATTCTTCTTTACTGAAACTTTCCCATCATACTCAAAACTCAATTCCAAATTATGTAAGTACTGTTCCCCATATCCGTTGGGCCACCATAAATATGGATTTTTAATCTTTAACTGAGGAAAATCTTTATCGCACAAAACTACCGTCATTGTATCATTTGCCGGTACTTCAACTTCCTTTTCGAATGTAATGGTCTTCATTTTGCCGGAAAGTTTTTTTATATAAGTGACCATATTTAATTCCCTCAGTAAATCTATTTTGCCTTTCAGTATTCCTTTTAGTTTCTGATTACTTACATTATCAAGTGTTGCACTAATTGTTAAATTTGCTGTTGTCGTGTCGGGCAAAGGTAAATTGGTAACTACGTAAGGATTAATAATGTCTACTTCATTTGTGAAGCATAGGTATACACCCTGATATATTCCCATATTTCTATCACGAACCGGCAGGGCACAATCCCAGCCGCCGGATATTTTAAGTGTCACATCTTTAAATAAATCTTCTGCCGGTCCCCGGTTGCCTCCAAATACTTTCATCTGTGTACCTGGAATTCCAGGGTGATCCACAGGATATATTTTTACTGCTAAGTAATTTGTTCCTTCATATTTAATCTCATTTGTAACATTATATTTAAAGCGCCGGAACATCCCCGCCATCTCAGCGGAATCGGCTATCATTTTTCCATTCAGCCAAACTTCCGCTCTATAATTTATTCCATCAAAATTCAGCCATACTTGTTTTCCATTTTCATCTGCCGGTATTGTAAATTCTGTTTTAAACCAATAAGGTTTTTTCCATGGGTTTTGGTGGGCAGGTAGATAGCTGTATTTTGCTAAATTATATTTTGTATTAAACTCATCGGAGATATCGGGAATCAAATAGTTGTTCATATCAAGCCGGGGATCCGGGTAGACGCCATTCTTTACCAATCCATTCAAGACGGTTGTGGGCACTTCAACGTTGTACCAGCCTTCATTTGAAAAATGACCGGTAGATATTTCTTTTCCATCTGCATTTTCCAGAATAGATGATTTTAACTGCCATTTAGATAAGACAAAGTTTTGATCCTTGGATTCTTTGCCGCTCTGTCCAAATAAATTATGAATTCCGCAGATGATTAAAATGAAAAGAAGAAGTCCGGTAACAATTTTCATTATAACTCTCTTTTACGATAAATTATTTTTTTAGTTTATACTTTATTAACTGCTAAAGCTGCTGCTCCGATAAAACCGGCATTTGAACCAAGCTTAGCGCAAACAACTTTTGTTTTTTCCGCCGGGGCGGGACATATCCATCTCCGCAGATTCTTTTCCATCGAAGAAGAGAAAAACTTAAAAACATTTGATATAGAACCACCTAATATTACTATGTCCGGGTCTATCAAATTAATTGACCACGATATTGCAACAGCCAAATGCTTGCCGAATTCGTCCCATGCTGTTAAAGCATTTTCATCTCCATTTTCAGCCAAGCGGAAAATCTCCAAAGAAGATTTTTCTTCTCCGCAAATTCTTTTATAAATTTTTGAAATTCCCGCACCGGAAACGTAATCTTCTATAGTTCCATCTAAGTAAGGCGAGGGCCAGATCTCGGCGGCCGAATCCGTTGAGCCATTTAGAATTTTTTTATCTACAACAACGGCACACCCGATACCTGTACCCAAAGTAAATCCAACAATATTATTTAATCCTGCTCCGCTGCCAAATAAAGCTTCTCCATAAATCAGGCAATTCGCATCATTATTCATATAAACAGGCAAGTGAAACAATCCCTCAACTCTTTTTCTTAATGGGAAGAAGTGCATAGTCGGCAACTGCGGGCATTCAAGTATAACACCGTTTTTTATGTCTATGGGTCCTGTGACTCCCAATCCAATTCCCACAACATTAACAGTTTTCAAATCAATCTTATTCATTACCTCTTTTATGGAATCTGTCACTTTCTTAAAAATTTTTTCCGGTTCATCGGTGCCGTTCGTCAATATCTTAACCGGCTCAAATAAAACTTCTCCTTTTCTTGTCATCGCTCCGGCTAAAATTTTAGTGCCACCAAAATCGACCCCTATATAAATTTTGTTTTTCAAGACTTCACTCTCTCTGAGATTTATTAACTAACATCCAGCTTACCTTTGCCCCAAGCAGCTAAAGAGAATACATAACCAAACGCAATTAAGTTTATTGCCATTGCCCACCGCATACCTGCAAGTCCGCCAACAGCACCTACAAGCCATCCAATAAAAGCTCCGCCTACAATTGCAGTTCCTAATA
>DYLN01000331.1 GCA_020722085.1 Melioribacter roseus | reverse complement strand
GAATGGGCATAACCCACTTATCAATTTTAGGTCCTAATCCAAATATAAAAATTACAGCTATAAGCGAACCGAGTAAAATAATTGGAAGCTTATTTGAGAAGTATTTTTCGGGATTTACAGTGTATTCCGATTATAACGATATGCTGCAAAAGGAGCAGTTAGACGGATTGCTTGTTTGTACACCTCCAAATCTGCATAAAAGTATTTGCATAAGTGCTATTAATAAGAACATAAATTTATTTGTAGAAAAACCTTTTACAACCTCATTTAAAGATGCCAGTGAACTTGCAGTTTTAATTAAGAATAAGAACTTAGTGGGGCAAGTGGGATATGTTAACCGGTTCAATGATATGTTTCTTAAAACCAAAGAGTTTTTAACTGCAGGAATTGTTGGAGATATTATCCGGTTTAGATCAGAAATGTTCAGCTACACAATAAGTAAGCCGGATGATGGTGAAGGCTGGCGTGGAAGTATTGAATCAGGCGGCGGCTGTTTATTTGAGATGGGTTCACACGCAATTGACCTTGTCAATTATTTAATCGGTGTTCCGGATAAAGTATCGGGCAGTTTGCTGAATAAAGTCTATTCAAAAAAAGTGGAAGATATTGTATCGAGTTCGTTTTATTATAATAACGGAATAGCCGGCACTTTGTATGTTAACTGGTGTGATCCAACTTTCAGAAAACCATCAAACAAAATTGAAATATTTGGAAGTGAAGGAAAAATATTAGTTAGTCAGCACGAATTAAAAATATTCTTAAAGTCTGAGAACTTAAAGTTTAAACTTAACAAAGGCTGGAACGCAATTTATATTACAGACATATTTAAGAATGTTCCTTTTTATGTGCGGGGAAATGAATTTACATCCCAGCTTTTTAATTTTGTGGACAGCATAATTGACAGATCGAAAATAAATATCAGTTCTTTTGCTGATGCTGCAAACACACAACGTGTAATTGAGGAGATAAGAGCGGATGCGAAAAAAAATATGGGAGGTAATTGATGGAAAAGATAGATAAAGTTGTTTTTGGAGATAATCAGTTTTTGATGATTTGCC
>DYLN01000330.1 GCA_020722085.1 Melioribacter roseus | reverse complement strand
TAAATGGTCTCAATCTTGTTCCTTTTCCGCCTGCTAAAATAACTGCTTTCATTTTTATACATTATAAATATCTATTTTATACCTATTAATATTTTTTGAAATCCATTTAATTGTCCTTTTAAGTCCTTCATCTAATGAAACTTTTGGTTCCCAGTTTATAAATTTTTTCGCCTTCCTGTTATCAACCCAAAGCCGTTCAACCTCGCTTTTATCCGGTCTTACACGTGACTCATCAAATTTAATTTTTATATCTTTATCCGTATCTTTACTAATCAATGAAACAATTTTATTTGCCAAATCACCTATTGAGATTTCAAAATTCGAGCCGATATTAATTACTTCTCCTAAAACGCGATCATCTGCTTCGGCAAGTTTAATAAAGCCCTCAACAGTATCTGAAACATAAGTTAAGTCCCTTGTCGGATGTTTTGAACCAATGAAAACTTCATTTTTTGTTAATGCCTGGGTTATAATTGTAGGAATAATCGCTCTTGCCGACTGTCTCGGACCATAAGTGTTAAACGGGCGAATAGTCGCAACGGGCAATCCGTAAGACAAATAAAATGATTCTGCAATTTTATCCGCACCGATTTTACTTGCAGAATACGGCGACTGACCATGAAGAGGATGCTTTTCATCAATCGGGACATATTGTGCAGTTCCGTATGTCTCGGAAGTTGATGTGTGAATCATTCTTTCAACATTGTTTTCTTTTGCGGCCATAAGAACATTTAGTGTTCCTATTGTATTTGTCTCTATTGACTCACGGGGATGAATATAGGAATAAGGAATCGGAATAAGTGCGGCAAGATGAAAAATGATATCAATATCTTTTGCAGCCCAACGCATAGCATCCTCGTCTTTTATATCGCCAGCTATGACATTTATTTTTTTCTTTGTTTCTTCGGGTAACAACTCAATCATCCCCCAGTCATTTCTTGAATTGTATCTTACAAGTGCTGAAACATCTGCTCCTAACTCAACCAATCTTTCAGTTAAATGGCTTCCTATGAAACCCCCTGCTCCGGTAACTAAAACCCTTTTATTTTTCCAGTTCA
>DYLN01000150.1 GCA_020722085.1 Melioribacter roseus | reverse complement strand
TGAATGTTACATCATTATGAGTGAATTATAAGCCCCAGGTCTGTTGAGACAGTAAATGGGGGGATAAAATAACATTGATTTTATAAGTTCTTTAAGCCAAGCCTCATCTGTTATATGAAATGTTGTAGAGTACAAATAAAATTTTTAAACAATATTCCGGCTCGCTGCAAAAATTTGACTGCTTAAAGTTCCCGGCATGTTCGACAGGACATAATTATCATAAGGTTCCAGTATTTTAGTGTCCAGTCTTTGCTGGCCGGTGTAATAGACAACGATACAACTTTTGATTGGATCAATCATCTGATCATCCATGACTTTTTTTAATTTTTTTAGATCATCTTCATTAAAAACCCGATAAATTGTGATGCCTTTTCCCAAATTTACATCAAGACCAATATATTGATTTAAATCAATATATTTCAATTTTTCCAACCGTTCTTTTTCTTTATCAAAATTCTCTTTAGGAATTTGAATTGGCCATCTTCTCGGATCGAGTTTATAGACTGCAAAATCGATTTCCTTTTCAACTTTATTGTTTATGTATTTTTTTAGAAAAGTGATTGTTGTAAAAAGTCCTCCAATCAAACCGATACCTAAAAGTCCACCTAACCAGGCCAAAAAATTATATTTTTGTGTAATACTTTCGGCATTCAAATCCATCTTTGCGATTATATCCTTTTGTTGTTCCTCCTGTTTTTTTGTCAATTGATCTTCAATTTTTTCCATCTGTTCATTAATCAAAACCTTTACGCGATCTTCTGAGATTTGATTTTTACTTTGAGAAAATATAAAAGAAAATCCTAATAAAAGGATAATTACTGAATATTTTATTAAACGCACCATTCACCTCTTGAATTTAAAATTAAAAGATAAACTCCATTTTGTTATAAAATTTTATTATTGCAGCTCAATCCATCCCATAGCAAAATGCTCATCAATTCGTTTTCGTGTTCTGGGTGGTCGGACATCGTAACGATTTATGCCTAAATCTTCAGCCAGTATTAATAGCGAAGTGGCAAATGCCGAGGAACCCTGCCCCAATCTTAATAAATTGGCTGTTGTTTGTATATTTGCAGCACCATCTTTTTTAAGAACACGGGTGTAAAATTGATTGCAGATATTTAAAATTTCATTTTCACGAAATTTTAGATTCTTAACTTTAAGGATTAGATTAAATTCAGTACCTGATTTCAGCGTTTCATAAAGAATTGGTTGTTCCTTCCCCGTCTTCGCACCTTTAATTTTAATTAAAGAAATTTCGAGTACTTCGCCAGGGTCTTTAAGATCGCTATCTTTAACATCTATCCAGTGGATGAACCGAAGACCTCCCAAATTAATATCATGGCGATCTTTTACCATATTTTTAAAACCCAGATTTAATACATCATTGAACTTGCCCTGCGTCGTAAGTAATCTTTCAATTTCCCGCTTATCATCAGGAGGTGCCTCTCTCAAAACATACCATAATATGGCCGATAAAATTGAACCTTTTAAAGAACTTCCGGGAATATAAATACGGCCGGCAGATTTTATAAAACCTTTAACAACTGTTTGGTGCGCCATTATATATTCATCCGCGCTATCCTTAATGGGAATTGAATACGCCGGATGTTTCTCCAGAAGTTGTTCCGGAATCTGGTCACCAATGTAGCGTTGAGTTCCCGCGACTTCAATAAAATCATTCATCATCGGTTCAAATTCCGGATCATCAAAGAGCCGATTCATATTTATACGGGTAAATTTCTCATTAAGAAAATATTCCATCGGGCTGATTTCCTCGCCGGAACCGATATGAACCGGACTCAAAGTGTGAAGTTTAATTTTCATTTAATTCACCTCCTTTCGGCAGGGCAATCCAAAGAAATGGCCATTTCGGACGACATTGTGATCCTTAAAAATAGCTGGTTTAACATCCTCAATTTTACCTCTACGATTCTGGATGAACGGGAAAACAGACCCTTCAAGAAACATTCTCACGGATTTTCGCCGCAACGATTGGGCAGTTGGGGAGTAGATGTATCCCTTCCGTTCTATTAATTCATAATAAGCTTCTTCAATTCTCACAACTTCATTGGCGTGAGGATAATACAGAGAGAGGGAAACCTGGGCATCCTGATTTTCAGGAACCTGTAATTCCAATGTTTCAAAATTATCAAATTCCATTAAACCATTTCCTACCGAACGATCACCGCCAATCCCATTTTCGGCCAGTAATCTGATTGTTGCTTCAAATCTTTTGGCCTCAGTTGAATCGTCCAGTTGAAACAGAAAGAAAAGACCGGCTGAACTTCGATAGGTTACCCGTCCCGAATGAAAAAAGCCACCTTCCTCCTGAGGATGATTGTTTAAACGATTGAGTGTAATTCGTGGAACGTTTTCCAATTCCCAGGGAGTTGAGATTTTTTCGTTTCGCGGAATTACCTTTCGACCTTCACTTATCAAATCCTCCAATTTTTGGCCGACAATAAGCTGCTCAAATCCAGCTTGCTCAATAAATTTAATTTTATAAGCCTTCTTATCATTGGGAATTTGATTTTTCGGGATTGGAAAATATAAAATATTCTCCCAGAAAGGAAAAGCGGAAGAGAGTTTCAGTATATTTTGTTGCACAATTTTGGCAATAAAATTATCCAGTTCAGATTTTCCATATAGTAATGAATAACAATGGCAAATCCCGGAGAACAGCGTATCTGAATGGATAAAGACTGAACTACCTTCCTGCCAGGTTTCGCGCTCACCCAGATGGAGTGGTGAAATTGGCACCCATTTGCATAGTTGAAATTTCATAAACCACCTCATACGAGTTTAGCTTTAATGGAACTAAAGCCTTGAATGAGTAATGCTGGAGAATTCTGCCCATTGGAATTAATTTTTCTGCTTTCTTCTAATTTTATATTTCCTTCTTCATAATTTGTTTTATTATTCCAATAAACTTCTACTTTCTTGAATTGAACCTGACCATATCCCCTGGATCCCATTCCTCCCAAATAGTCATTTTCCAACAAGGCCATGGCTTCGAACAGATTTTTTAACAAATCTTTATCTTCAGGATAAAAAACATTCAGGCTCATTTGCCAGCCAAAAGTAGCACCAGCCGGTACACGTTCAATTTGTCGCAAGCTGCCACTTAACGCAGAACCTTTTATTCGATCAATGGCCGTTTCCATTTTTACTTCTGTCCATTGTAATTCCAGGTTATCCCTGACATTTTCCCAAAATTTCTCGTGACCATTTTCCGTTAGAAGAAAAGCGTCACGAACAATTAACCGTGTCAACGTGGGAACCGTCGTAAAGCTCGCCCCCTGGATAGTTCCCCACATTTTACAAATTGGGCACTTTTTGTAGGCTTCTTCGCTCTTGCAGGCATGACTTCCCCTCTCATAAAAAGCAGGAGAACCCGTGGACACTTTTTGTTCCAGTAATGCGCGCATTTTACCTTTTAATGAAGAACCCGGAATATATGGTCGACCTTCGGGATTGGTAATGACATTTAAATCCAAACCTCCAATTTTAAGACCACCGGAGGTTCCACCAATTCGCAAGCCAGTGATTGCTTCTAACTCACCTTTTAAGATAATTTTGCCTAATAATTGAAACATATTATGCCTCCCTTACTTTGCTATGATAACGATGATAACCAACGATGGCTTCAAAAAAGTCTTTAAATAAGTTAAATTTTTCGACTGTATCAATTTTTTCAATTGCCTTATCCAGAATTGGCTGTAATTCGCGTAATGAATTGCCTTGTTTGGCTTTTCCCGCCGCATAAGCCAACTTGGGACGAAGGCGCTGTAATTGTCGTTTAATTTTTACCGGATCACTTCCTTTTAAACGTTGAACTTCATCTAAAATATTTCGAATTTGAGAAGAAGATAATTTAGATTGACGCTCTCTTTCATCTTGAGGAGCGAATCGCAGACCGAGTTGTTCGGCATATTTTACCAAATCCTCGACATTACCTGACAGGATATTGATAATCCTTTGTTCTGTTTTTTGATCAAGCATTAGTCTTTTCTCCTTTTTTACGAGTTAAAAATTCCGCCCATCTGATAGCAATATCCAGATAAGGCTTTAATTTAAAATCTTTAATGATATCATTTTCTAATTTGGTGAGTTCTTGACTGAACTCATGATGCCGTTCTTTTAACCGCTTGAACGCATATAGTAAACGCCATACCCGAAATAGAGATAATCCTTTCTTTTTCGGCTGTTTCTCCTGAACATCTTTCTCTTTTTCGGCTTTTTCATAATCTGCCCAGGCCGAATAGAGAATCTGTAAAAGTGAAGCAGGTATTTTTTCCTCGTGAGCGATTATAGTGGATTTATCTTCTGGCTTAGAAATACCAACCAAATTGAAAATTTGATTTTTTAGATATGAAACATCCTCAAAATCTTTCCAGGTCACTGACTTGCCCAACATTGAAATTCTGTCCCGACCATTATTTTTTGCATCTTCCAAATTTTCACCAGCAGAATCAGCAGCCTGATAAACTGGAAATTTATCCGAAGGTGCGAAGAATATTCCACCAGAGATTGTAATTGCTGCATTATGGCCGGTATAATTTCTAAATTCAGTATAAAGTGTCTTGCCGAAATCAGGCAGTACCGACCAAGGACCAAGAGCAAACATATCGTCGCCACCACTATAAATGATGTAGATTTTTCCAGCGTAATCTTCACGAGCCATTTTTTCTACATGCGCAGAAAAGAAAAGCGAGACAAAATAACTTAAAACACTAATTTCAGTTACTGAGGGTTTTAATCCCAAACCATTTCTGAAAATATCTCCTAATTGATCAACATCTGCACGAAAAACACCCCAGGTTGATAAGCCATCGGCATCGTCTGCTAATTCTTCTAAAGTTTTGACCGAGTTTCTTCTATTTAAAGGTGCATATTGGGGAAAAAACTGGAAACCTGTATTAGGTTTTTCACTATTTAAAAAATCGGTGGAATTGATTATGTAAATTTTATCAGCATTTTCATGCGTAATAAAACTGTAATCAAAACCTAATTGTTGAATAACTTGTAAATAATTGTCAGGATTTTCTTTTAATTCTTTAAAACCTCCTGCCAACTTTCTTTCAGAAAATGCTTTATTTTTAGCAAGGTCATTTGCGAGTTCCATATAACTCTGGCAGAAATGGCACTGTCTGGTTCCAGTTCTTTTAGTCTCTTCTCTTTCTTGATCAGATAGCTCATCAGAACAAATTTCACAAACTGGTTGTTCGCCACCAACATCATAAGGTCCCAACATTTCTTTAAGTTTTGTCTCAGAATTTAAAAGAGTGACAAATTTCTTTCTTTTCTCTATAGCTAATTTTTGTTTTAAATTGGTATAGGCTTCCGCAAATTGATTCTTTACAAATTCAATAGCAGAAAGGTGGATATCCGATATTGCAATCGCAAGTTTCCCTCGATGCGCATTAAAAATATTCTGATTGACTCGTTCTTTAATAATTTCCAATTTTTTTTGAAGCTCATCCACTATAGGAAGTATCAGAAAGAAGTGACCACCGCCAATAAAGAAGATATTTGCATGAGTTAAATTGTTAAATGATGCCAAAACAGATTTCGCAATCGCATCAGAAAGTAACTGCAAATAAAAAGAACGACCTCTTAATCCTTTTAAGGCATGTTCCGACGTCACAGAATAAATAAAATCCTGAATGCCTGAAGTATCTCCACCTAGCAATACACAAAAAGGTGTTTCCATAGCAGGGGTGTTTAATTCATTAGAAACCAGCGCAGAATAGATCTTTTCGATTTCAGATGAATTTAAATAATTCAGACAATTTGTGATGGCGGTTACAATTTTGGAGTGATGAAATAAAGGAATATGAGTTTCTCCTTTTTCCGTAAAAGCCGGTATTGTAATGGTATATTTTTCCAGCAGGAATAAAAGCTGATGAAAAAAGGTATCAAACTCTCCGGAAAAATCAATTTTAGCGACTTCTTTTGTAAATGAATCCCATAACTCCTTAAATGGTGTTTTATTCACAGGAATGGCGGTTTCCATTTTTTTGACAGGGTATAAATTTTGTAGATTTAATTGTAAAATAGATGGTGATATATATCCTTTTTCCCCTTGTTTATCATTGATAGCTATTTTGGAGAAAATAGAGACAAGTGGTTGGGATAAAAATTTACCATCTATTTCCACTTCACGCCCCCGATACTCGCCATTCACGAGTGAATCAGCGATAGTTATCATTTTAACAAATGGTTGTATCTCTGGCGGCGCTTTTTCAGGATGATGATGAAAAGCGATAAACTGCCAGAGCCTTTCATCCGTATTTCGCAAATAAGACTTTACAAAATACGCACTGAAAAGTGAGTGGACAAAATTTGAATTACTATTGATTTTCAAATTTTGTCTCTCAAATTCAGCGAGCTGTTCATCTGGAATAGTTACTTTTGCCAATTGCATGAATTTTCCAATATCATGCAATAAAGCAGCTATGGTTATAAGTTGAATCTCTGTCATTTCACCTCCAAATTTTAGTTTATAATCAAATTTAAGGCACTATTCATATTTTATCTTTATACAGAACACCGAACGTTCCCCGCTGCATATCGCTACTCAGCAATAAAACGACGGGGAC
>DYLN01000329.1 GCA_020722085.1 Melioribacter roseus | reverse complement strand
GCAAAGGAGTCTTGCCTGCCCCGCCGCTGCCGCTAAAACCAACCGTTGGGCGGTTGCCTTGCAAAATAAAAGCGTTGGCAAATAAATGGTAGATATATCTTCTTTTCTAAAAATAGGCTGGGAAAATATTTGGAAGAATAAATCTCTATGGGGATTTAGTTTTCTGATATTAATCGAACCCATTGCTCGTATTTTTGTTCCACATCAAACAAACCCAGATCTATTTGCGTCCTTACTAAGTTTTGCTATAGATTTAGCCTCTTATTATCTTTTGATATTGAGCATAGTTGGAGTTTCTTTTATTTCTTATCACATCGCCGTCGGAGAATCGACCAACTTACAAGTTGCCTATCAAACGTCAAAACGTATTTTCTGGCATGTTGCTGGACTGATGTTTGCTTTATCCTTGCTTCTCTCTCCATTCACATGTGCAGTTTTTGTTTATTCCTATAAATATTCTCCACAATTCACCGACATCACTCGCAATTTCTTAGTTGCATCAATTCCTTTATCTGCTTTTTCTGCCATATTTCACTTCTCACTAGCGGAAATAGTCATCAACAACGCTAAAATTGTAAAGGGTCTAAAATCTGCTTGGACTATATTTTTTAAACACTTCGTAGTGTTAATTGCCCTTGGCTTGTTGTTGGCAATCACATCTTATCTAATAAACGCCATCTTTAGTGCGGGTCTAATGGTTACACAAAATAATTTGGATATTTTGTCATTGAAGAATCTTGATTTCCTTAGCCTATATTCATCTTTTACAAACAATAATTTCTATAAACTAGCAAGCACCATTTTGGCAATTTTTTGGGGAACCTATAACACATCAGTTTTTATGGTTGCGTACTTGAAGTACAATAGAGCCGTAAAATAATCAAAACCGCCCAACAAAGCGTGCACCTGACGTGTGGGATTCTGCGGCATTTTCGAACATTTTTCTCGCTTCGAGTTTTTCCTGCTCCCAAACAGAGTCCACACCCGCCCACACGCAGGTAACGCAAACCGTTGGGCGGCTTCGCCAAAAGTTATGTTAATATTCCAACAGTATTTTTTC
>DYLN01000328.1 GCA_020722085.1 Melioribacter roseus | reverse complement strand
GTACTTTTGATGTTAAAATAAACTGCTTGGGGTTGTAGCTCAGCTGGTTAGAGCGGTCCGACAGACCCGTAGGGGCTCGTCGGACAGGTCGAGGGTCAAAATCATCATGGCGGCCTATTTATATATTCTTAAATCACTTAAGAATAATCGTTATTATATTGGAGCGACTGTAAATCTTGAAGAGCGTTTATTAGAGCACAATAGTGGTAAATCAAAATACACCAACCTGACTAGACCATTTACACTTGTGTTTTCTAAAGAGTTTAAGAGCTATAAGGAAGCAAAGCAGATTGAGTATAGACTGAAGAGCTTTAAAAGCCGAGGAATTATTGATAAAATAGTGAGTACTCAAAGATTAAAATTGGGGTTGTAGCTCAGCTGGTTAGAGCGTCCGCCTGTCACGCGGAAGGTCGAGGGTTCGAGTCCCTTCAGCCCCGCCCTTAACTTAAATAGTTACATAATTATTTAATGTCGGGGTTTTTACAGTATTTGGTTTCAATCATTAAGGACTCGTCTGTAAACATTATTGCCACTCTTTCTTGCTTTAGCTCAACAGCTAAATTTCCTATAAACTCAGTAAATTTCTTCTTAAACATCTCCTTGCTTTCAGGAAATCTTGGATAAATTGATGACTCGATTAAGATTGCGGGCTCGTTGTATTCCGATTTGCCAGAGACTAATATCTCACTTGGCGTTAAAGTGCCGGAGAATGTAAAATCTTTCACTTTTGGGGCAACAGTTTTAATCGCCTCTTTTATCTCTTCCAAGGAAACCATTTTATTTGTATATCCCACTTTTAAACCCAAAATAACCTTTACTTCAAAAGTCTCTATGTTCAATCCGTTTTTATACATAACCCAATTTTACACCTTAGAAGCTCCTCAAGCAAAAGTTAAAGTGTAATCAGGGAAAACTTGCATCAACTTTGCTAATTTTCGTAAAATATCCTCGATGTTGAGTTTGAACGAGAACTCATTACTCCCGCAATTTTTTGAAGTGTATGTTTTATCTTTAAAGGTCAGACCTTTAAAGATGGTCGCACGATTTTGTTATAGATGCCGAAA
>DYLN01000149.1 GCA_020722085.1 Melioribacter roseus | reverse complement strand
ATCTTAGTCGATTTGTCATTAGTGTTTTTCTAATGACAAATTTAGGATTATTCTTTTTTGATTCTCGCCCTCCGCTTTTAACAAGACTCGTCCGCCTTTTTGGGTGAGATCTCGTCTTTGACGGACTTTCTGCGGTTGGCAAGGCTCGTCCGATCGCGTCTTTGAAAACCTCCAGGTGCTGAATTCGTTTTTTTATCCTCAAATAAAATTCTTATCGAAGGTGTATACTTATCATCAAATTGACCGTTTTTAACAGCCCACAAATACGCAATCAAAAATCCGCATGCAATAAGTAAACTGAAACCAAGCAAAACAATTACAACCGACATTATATTAAACCTTTTCTTTTTGCTGTAAAATTTGTTGCAAATGTTGTAAACACCACAACAGTAATTGAGCTGAGCGGCATTAGAATTGCGGCAAACAGCGGATTTAGTAATCCCTGCACTGCGAAGCCGAGTCCAAACAAGTTGTATAAAAAAGAAATTACAAAACTTGCCGTAATTATTTTCTTTCCGGTTTTTGAAAAATTCAGGAAGTCATTCAGCTTATTCAGTGATCCCGCATTTAAAATTGCATCGCTCGAGGGGGAAAAACTATTTATGTCTTCCGTTACGGCTATTCCTACATTGCTTTGTTTTAATGCACCGGCATCATTTAAGCCGTCGCCTACCATTAAAACTTTCCTGCCGGATTTTTGCAGCGATTCGACATATTCTAATTTTTGAAATGGGGATTGATTGAAAAACATATTGCTGTCTATTCCGAACAGACGTTCAAGATTTTCTTTTTCATTATCGTTATCGCCGGATAAAATATGAATTGAATATTTTTTTTTCAGCCTCTCGATTTGATGCCGGAGTCCTCCTCGGTAGCTACTTGAGAATTTGTAAAATCCTTTTATAATATTATCGATAGCCACAAAAACTTTCGACGTGCTGTTGGTACTGCTGTTAATATTTTCCGCTCCAACGAAGGAAGCCGATCCAATTTTAATTCTGCTCCCAAAAATTTCAGCTTCAATTCCTTCACCTGCAAACTCACTGTATTTATCCGGCTCGTAATATTTGGAATCAATACTGTAAAATATTTTGCGGCTTAGCGGATGGGTAGAATTTCTCACCGCACTTTTTACTAAAATCTTCTCAGAATCCATTAAAGTGCCGATAAATTCAACATTAGAATCTTGCTGTTCGGTCAAGGTTCCGGTTTTATCAAATATAATTGAATCAACGGAAGCAAGGTCTTCTACAACTGCCGTATTTTTTAGATAAAATTTATTTCGTCCGAAAATTCTTAAAATGTTCCCGAGCGTAAAAGGAGTTGACAAAGCAAGTGCACACGGACATGCAACAATTAAAACAGCGGTAACGGAATTCCAAATATTGTACGGGTTATTAAAAAACCAATATATCGCGGAGGCAAATGCAATAAACAGTACAATAAATGTAAAATGTTTGCTGATTTTGTTAGCAAGATTTGTACTGAGAGATTCTTTCCGTTTCAAAAAAGCCTTATTATTCCATAATCCTGTCAAATAACTTTGAGAAATATTTTTAATCGATTCAACTTCAATTGCACTGCCTATTTGTCTGCCGCCCGCATAAATTATCTCACCGTTTTTTACTGCAGCAGGAATCGACTCCCCCGTAACAAAACTATAATCAATGTTTGCGGAACCTTTAATTAAAACAGAATCTGCCGGAATTAATTCGTTGTTTCTCAATATCATTCTTTCTCCCGGCTCTATTTTTTCAACCGGAACTGTTGTCTCTAAATTATTGCGGCGAACAGTGACCGAAAGCGGAAAGAAAGATTTATAATTTCTCTCAAAGTTAAGAGTATCGTACGTTTTTTCCTGAAATAATTTTCCTATTAACAAAAAGAAAACCAAGCCCGACATCGAATCAAGATAGCCGGCTTGATTGTAAAAAATTATATCGACAAAACTGCGCATGAATAAAACAAAAATTCCAAGTACAATCGGAACATCTATATTGACAATTTTCTTTTTTAAACCCTTAAACGCGGAAATGTAATATTCACTCGAACTATAGAAAAACACCGGCAGAGATAAAAACAGCATTAAATAATTGAAAACAAAATTCAGATTTTCAGAATTGACCCGCCCCGTTGAAGCCGAAGCGAGGCGAGCCGCTTCGTGATACAGTTCTGCCGGTGAAATAGAGAGATATTCCGGGAAACTTAGGAGCATAATATTCCCGAAACAAAATCCCGCAACGCCAATTTTGTAGTATAATTTTTTGGTGTGAGTTTTACCTGTTAATTCTTTTTCGTTGGGATTTGACCCTTTCGCAGCAAGATTCAACGAAGGTTCATAACCTAATGAATCTAAAAGCTCAACAATCTTGCGGACCGTAGTTTCATTCGGATTGAAATTTATGGTGAGTCTTTTCTTTAAAAAATCCGTCTGCGATCTTTTTATGCCGGAATCGAACTTATAAAGATTCTCTAGAAGCCAAATGCACGAACTGCAATGCATTTGCGGAATAAAAAAAGTAATTTGCGATAAGTTTGCAGAAGAAAAGTCGATTAGTTCATTCAGCAGGTTATCATCATCAAGAAAATCGTAATTCCTTAAAGAAGAATTTTTCTGTGAGATCCCCGGACTCTCCTCGAAAGAATAGTAAGTGCACATTTCATTTCCTTCGAGTATCCGGTAAACATTTTTGCAGCCGTTGCAGCAGAAAACTTTCTCTTCCAGCCGGATATCGTCATTAATACACTCCTCGCCGCAATGAAAGCACTTCGTTTTTTCTGCTGTTGTTTTCAGAATAATCTCTGACAATTTTAATCAAGTAAAATATATTAGAAATGATTAGCACTAAATTTCATAAATAATGCCAACTATATTTCATTCAGAAGGAAATATATATCATAAAATTAAGACAATTTATCGGGATTAATAAGAAGAAAATTGTCTTTTATTCCGTTTATTCTCATTGACCGGAAAATGAATTCGGAGAAATAAGAAATTTTCAAAACGCCTGCTAAATAAAAAACTTAGGCGTCATTTGCAAAGAAATCTGTTTTATACCGTAAATTAGATGTACTGAATTTTTTGTTTTAGTAAAGAATACTATCAATACCAAAAGGAGTGCTAATGGAAAATCTGAAAAATAAAACTGTCTTTATTACTGGTGCTACTTCCGGCATCGGTAAATCATGCGCTTATGCTTTTGCTAAAAATGGTTCTAACTTAATCATAAGTGCAAGAAGAGAAAATTTAATCCGTGAAATTGCGGAGGATATTTGCCAAAAATACGGCGTGAAAGTTTATGCATTTAAGATGGATGTAAGAAATAAAGCAGAAGTTGAAAATGCAATTAAATCTCTGCCGCAAGAATGGAAGCAAGTAGATATTCTTATAAACAATGCAGGACTCGCATTAGGACTGAATAAATTCTACGAAGACGATCCGCAAAACTGGGATGTTATGATCGACACTAACGTTAAAGGACTGCTTTACGTAACACATGCACTTCTGCCAGGAATGATCGAAAGAAAATCTGGACATATAATTAATATCGGCTCAATTGCCGGTCATTCTGCTTATCCGAAAGGAGCTGTTTACTGTGCAACAAAATTTGCAGTAGATGCAATAACACAATCGCTTAGAATGGACACAATAGACAAAGGAATTTTAGTTAGCACAATTGACCCTGGATTAGTAGAAACTAATTTCAGTAATGTTAGATTTTCCGGTGATGCCGATAAAGCTAAAAATGTTTACAAAGGATTAACACCGCTGACAGGAGATGATATTGCTGATGCGGTTATTTATTGCGCTTCGCGTCCTCCTCACGTTAACATTGCAGAAATCACTTTGTTGGCTGCACGGCAAGCAAGCGCAACAATTGTTTATAGAGAAGAATGAAAGGCGAAAAATAAATTAGGCATAGAACAAACTCACATCTCCTGCTCCTTCGCGAATAATCTCTGGCTCTTCACCGCTCAGATCAATAATACTTGACGGCTTGCCTTCCAATGCACCTGCCGAAAGCATCAAATCGACTTGTGTATTGAAAATAACTTGTATCTCTTCAGGGGTGAATAAAACTTCGCCTTTTCTGTTAGTTACGCTCGTACTTATTATAGGGTTACCTAATTCCTTAGCAAGCAGAAGTGCAATGGGGTGATTTGGAATTCTAATACCAACCGTTTTTCGTTTTGTCCATAATTTTTTGGGAACTTCCTTTGCAGCAGGCAAAACAAATGTATATGGACCCGGCAAAAGATGACGCATTGTTTTATATGCATAATCTGAAACTTTTGCGTATCTGGAAATATCCTTAAAATCAGCTATGATAAAACTAAATAATTTCGTTCCGGCTTCGTGCTTAATTTCATAAACCCTTTCAAGGGCTTCTCTATTGTAAATATCACAGCCCAATCCGTAAATCGTATCGGTAGGATAAATAATAACGCCGCCGTTTTTTAATACTTCTACTGCTTTGTTGATATAACGTAACTGCGGAGTGACAGGGTGCAACTCGTAATATTCCATTTCCTCCTCCTTACCTTTTTTGTCACATATTTTTATGTGATGCCTTTAGAACTGTCAATTATGATAAGCGGTAAAAAAAAATTAGTTATAAGATAGTATTTGTTATTTAATTGTCAACTGTTTGGCAGGTCAATTTTTTATTTATTTTTATTTATTCCAATAAATGATTTTGTGGATTTTTGATGAAATTCAAAAGCCTCCCCAAACAAGTCAAAATTTTAGGACTGATAAGTTTTTTTACCGATTTTGCAAGCGAAATGCTGTATCCGATAACCCCAATATTTCTTACTGCTTTTTTGGGTGCTTCAATGAGTGTTGTGGGATTAATTGAAGGACTTGCAGAAGTAACCGCCGGAATACTTAAAGGCTATTTCGGAATGCTCTCCGATAAAATCGGAAAGCGTTCGGTGTTTGTATTTTCCGGTTATTCGCTTTCTGCATTCTCGAAACCTCTGCCCGGAATTCTGCCCCACATCGGTACTGTTATTTTCTCACGTATATCCGATAGAATCGGAAAAGGAATGCGCACTTCCCCCAGAGATGCCCTGTTAGCCGAACATTCGAATAATAACACCGGTGCGGTTTTTGGTTTTCACAGAAGTGCCGACACTTTAGGAGCCGTTGCAGGACCTTTAGCTGCCATGATATATTTATATTTTCACCCCGGCGAATACATTTCTTTATTTCTTATTGCTTTTGTTCCTTCCATAGCGGCGATTTATTTTGCTTCAAAGGTGCATGACAAATCTTCAGTGGTCTTTCAAAAAGAAAAATTCGGATACAAAGAATTTTGGAATACCGCTCCAAAAAATTATAAAATTTTATTGATTCTGCTGACTATCTTTTCTCTTGTAAACAGCAGTGATGTTTTTCTTATTCTAAAATCTAAAACCATTGCTCACTCTGATAATTTTGCAATTGCAGGATATATATTTTATAATATCATTTATTCCCTTTCGTCCTACCCTTCGGGAATTATTTCTGACAAATTGGGAAAAAGAAAAGTGCTCATTTTCGGACTAATTGTTTTTTCATTTGTCTACCTTGGTTTTGCTTTAAATGAAAATCTTATACTAATGTTTATGTTGTTTGCATTTTATGGTCTTTATGCTGCAGCCACAGAAGGTATTTCGAAAGCATGGGTTGCCGACATTGTAATTCCTAAATACAGAGGAAGTGCAATCGGTATGCTTAATTCTCTTATGAGTCTCGGAATTATGATGGGTTCTTTCGGAGCCGGAATAATATGGGATAAATTTGGCTCGGCAGCACCGTTCATCCTTTCTGCGGCGGTTTCGTTTATCGTTGCTGTAATGATGATGCTGTTATTGAAGGATAAAAAGAATTGATTTTAGTATTTTTATTAAACAATAATTGAAAAAATTTTGTAAATGAAAAACGGGTTAGCAGTAGTAGCCGCAAGCGGAGGCATGGATAGCTGCGTTACAGCAGCAATTGCAAATCAAAATTACAGGCTTGCTCTGCTGCATATTAATTACGGACAACGAACCGAACAAAGAGAACTTAAGGCATTTCACGATATTGCCAATTACTATAAATGCGAGAAAAAATTGGTCATCGATTTTTCCCACTTTGCAAAAATTGGCGGTTCATCTTTGACGGATAAAAATATTAACGTTTCTCAAGCCGATCTGTCAAACAAATCCATACCGACTTCGTATGTGCCATTCAGGAATTCGAATATACTCAGCGCATGTGTTTCGTGGGCTGAAGTGCTGGGTGCAAGTGCTGTTTTCATCGGTGCTGTTTACGAAGACGCAACAGGTTATCCGGATTGCCGTCCCGAGTTTTATGAAGCATTTCAAAAAGTAATTAATATTGGAACGAAACCGGAAACAAACATAAAAATCGAAACGCCGATAATTCATCTTTCCAAAGCAGAAATTGTAAAGAAAGGAATTGAACTCGGTGCGCCGCTTCATCTAACATGGTCGTGCTACCAAAGCGAAGACGAAGCTTGCGGAGTGTGCGATAGCTGCGCATTCCGTCTGCGCGGGTTTCAGCAGGCGGGAGTTGAAGATCCGATTCCGTATAAAACAAAACCGAATTACTTATGAGTGTAGAATGAAGAGTGTAGAGTGAAGAGTGTAGA
>DYLN01000148.1 GCA_020722085.1 Melioribacter roseus | reverse complement strand
CCGCTCCGCTTCGCTTTGCGAGGCGAGATGCCTTTTATCGGGGCGTGTCCCGATGTTTTTTATCGGGGTTCGTGTCTCATTTCTTAAAAAAGATTACTTTTTAGACAACCTCAAAGTTGCCATCTCTTTCTATTTATTTTTCACCTGATTTCCAGATTTCTAACACTTTAAACTAATCTCTTTTTCGTTCGATAATAAAGAAATCCCGAGAAAAATTTAATTGTGATATGAGACAAAATTATTTATTTTATTTAAGCGTAAGATAGTGCGTTATGAATACAGGGCAAATGTTAATTACAATCGGGGCAATATTTCTTCTCTCATTAGTAATATTGAGAGTTACCTCCACTTTGCTTTCTACTAATGATGTACTGGACCGTTCGAAAATAGGACTGCTTGCTGTTTCAGTGGCAACGTCTGCAATTGAAGAAGCAAGCGGCAAGGCGTTTGATGAAAATACAATCGCAGGACCGGCATCCGACCCAAACCAATTAAGTTCGGTGTTGAGAGCAGAATCCGGCGAAATTTATCCCGCCTTTGACGACGTAGATGATTTTAACGAATTTAAAACATCGCCTAAACTGGATACGGTTGATATTTCCGGAAGCGCATTTATTGTCTTCCAAACTTTCTGCATAATTGATTACGTCTCGGATAATGACCCCGAACAAGTTTCAAATCAAAGAACATGGAATAAAAGATTAACGGTAAAAGTTACAAGCGCTGATATGACCGATGAATATACTGGAAGACAGGATACAATTATTTTAAAAACAGTATATAGTTATTTCCATTTTTAGGAAAACTTATGGGTTCTAGTACATTACTTGACATACTTGGATCGACAGTTGTAGGCGGAATGCTCATACTAATACTCTTCCGCTTAAACGACGCCAATGTGCAGAATACCTATACTAACGGCTCTGAATTAATAGTGCAGCAGAATCTCACCGAAATCGTAAAGTTGATTGAGTATGATTTTAGAAAAATCGGCTACTGCCAAAATTATAACAAAATTCAGGATCCTTCCAAATCGATTATTTCTGCAGACACGAGCAGCATCAGTTTTTTAACTGACGTTGCAGATCCAAGCCATCCCAAAGGTGACGGCAACATAGATACGCTGCATTATTATCTTGGTCCGACAAGCGAACTTTCCGGAACTCCAAATCCAAATGACCGGATGCTTTACAGAGTAGTAAATAATGAAACTCCGGGCGGCTCTAATCTTGGTGTAACAATATTTCATTTAACATATTATAATAAACTTGGTTCTATCCTGCCTACACCAATTACAGGAGCGGATTTGGGGGAAATCAGCAGAATTGAAATAGATTTACAGGTTGAAACAACCGCAGCTTACGACAAACTTTATTCTACAATTTTTTGGAGGCAAATCCGTTTAGTTGCAAGAAATCTCAACACTCGTTAAGGAAAATTTATGGGCGGCAAAGCAGCAATATTGTTGGTTCTTGGTTTTAGTCTAATATTTTTGGTTGCAGGCAGTAACTTCAACCGTGTTGCGTCTACTTCGGTAGATAATATGACAAATTATTATAGCGAGACAGCAGCTTACAATATTGCAGCTACCGGTGCAAATATGGCCTGCAACAAAATATTCTTAAACGAGGCATGGTCAGCCGGATTTAACAACGTGAGCTTCGGCGGCGGAACAATAAATGTTACCGTTCAGGTTGATGCGTTTCAAAACACCCGGACAGTTACTGCAACAGGCACATATAATGGCGTTAGTAAACAAATTCAAATAATCCTTGCTCCTACCAAATTTTCCTATTACACTTATTATTCTGCGCAAGAGCCTTCAAATATTTGGTGGACTACAGGCGATACTGTTTGGGGACCTCTTCACATTCAAGGGAATTTACAGGTTGCAGGCTCGCCGGTTTTCTATGGCAGAGCCACATGGCGCGATAGTCTTGTATTTTATGATAATGGGCATTGGGAAAGACGACGTATAAGGGTGGGAAATAGATGGCGAACCGTTTATGTTTGGGTGCCCGGAACTGCCGATCCAAAATTTTACGGCGGCTACGAACAGGGTGTTAACGTGGAAATGCCTACAAATGCTGTTAGTAATCTGAGTGATGCTGCACATTCCGGTGGTGCAGTCTTTACTAATCACGACACTGTTTATCTTACGTTTCAGGGCGATAGTCTAAAGTATAAATTTAGGTCAAGAGATAATTATACTTCAACTTTGCTTTCTACCTTTGCACCCAATGGTGCAATTTTTGTTGATAATGGTGTAATCAGATTGAAAGGAACAATTAAGGGGCAGTATACTGTCGGTGCTTCTGCTAGAGGTAATTATGCTCAGTCTAAAGGAAAAGTTTTTATTGACGACGATGTTGTTTATAATACTGATCCGAGAACTAACCCTTCCTCGACCGATCTTTTCGGTATAGTTACACAAAATGAGGTGCTAATTTCGGATAATTTAGCAAATGCAACAGGCATTAAAATTGAAGCTTCGATATTCAGTGAACTTGCAGGGTTTGGTGCGGAAAATTACGATCGTAGAGTTGGCGGCGGTTTTATTGATTTGTACGGCGGAATACAGCAGAAAGTTAGAAAAGCTGTTGGTACGTTTGATAACTATGGAATTGTCACTGGCTTTAATAAAAGATACAGATACGATGAACGGCTTCGGCATGCCTCACCTCCTTTTTATCCTGGTACCGGCGAATTGCAAATTGTATCTTGGTATGAATAAAAAGATTAAAGAGTAAGGTATAAGATCAAAGTACAAAAATTAAAAATAGACACAAAAATTGAGATATAGGACAAGATACATCCATCTTATTTCTTTTTACTTTTGTTTACTATCATGTTCCTCTTAACTTTTATTTTTTAAAATATTTTTCAATGCATTTTCAAGATGCTCAAATGTGAATTTGTATCCGCTGCTGATTGCTTTTTGCGGCATAACTTTGGCACCATCCAAAACAGTGCCTGCGGCTTCGCCAAGGATAATTTTCAACACAAACTCGGGCACATTAAAAAAGGAAGGTCTATGCATTACCTGTCCAAGTATATTGCAAAACTCTTTCATTCTTACCGGATGCGGGGAAACAGAATTTACTGCCCCGTGTACTCTGTTGTTTTCCAAAACGTGTAAAAACATTCCCGCCGCATCTTCAATATGGATCCATGGAAACCACTGTGTGCCGCTGCCTAAAGTCCCTCCGACAAAAAACTTAAATGGTATTAACATTTTTGCCAGTGCGCCTTCATTTTTATCGAGGACTACTCCCATTCTAATGCTGACCCATCTTACATTGTAAGATTCAACTGCCGATGCTTCATCTTCCCATTTTTTTACCACGTCGACTAAGAAACCGGTGCCAGGGGGAGAATTTTCATCAACCTCGTTTTCCGAATTGCCGTAATAACCGACAGCCGATGCACAAATAAATACCTCCGGCTTGTTTTGAGTGTTCTTTATTCCATTGACTAATGCTCTTGTTCCGAATATTCTGCTTTCAAGTATTTTCTTTTTATGTTTTGCGGTCCATCTTTTTGCCATAATGTTTTCTCCGGCAAGATGAATTACGGCGTGAGTTCCTTCCAGATATTTTTCCCAATTATGTTTGTTTTGCAAAGATCCGGTTTCTGAAAATTCACTACCTGCAATGTGACTCGCCTCTCTTCCACTTTGGCGAAGCGGGTGCATTCGCATTCGTGGAATGTCCCAATTCACATATTCATCTGCGCCGGGAATAATTTTTTCTGCTCTTTCGGCATCTCTCGAAAAAATTATTATTTCATATTTTTTTTCTTTCAGCTTAGAAAATATTTTTTTGCCGATTAATCCTGTTGCTCCTGTGAGTATCACTTTTTTAAGCACTTTACTTTTTTCCCTTCACTTTTATCTTTTCACTTTTGTTTTTTATCTTTTTAATGTGCTCCTCCATGAAACATTTTTTCTCCGGCTGTTACTGCCAGGTCTAAATAGTTTTGTTTAGGTGGTAAGGGACATGTAGCGTATTTTGTAAAAACACATGGAGGATTATACGCTTTGTTGAAATCCAAAATTACTTTTCCTGCTGAATCAGGTTTATCCGTGTAAAGGAATCTTCCTGCACCGTAAGTTTCTTCGCCGTTTGTTTTATCGGCAAAAATTATAAAAAGAGAATTACCTTCATCCAGTGCAACAAGACTAAATAATTTACCGTCTTTGCTGAAGACAAGTTCTCCCGAAGTAGAATCTTCTTCGACCGAACCTAAAATGTTTGGTACTTCAATTTTTTTGGGTTTATCATATTTTCTGAATTTCGCTTCTATCCGCCAATCCGAATTAATAGGAAAAGTTTCTATATCTGTAAAGTTTTTCACAAGAGGTGCTTCTATGTCTCTTAAACGGATTCCAAATCTATTGCCGCGTTTAATTACAAACCATCTGAGTGAACCATATGAGAGAATTGTCGGCTCGCCTTCTGCATCACTGATGAGTTTCATCTCTTTAATCTGTTTGCCGTCAGCAAGTACATTAACATCGTTGTTTATTTTTACTTTTACTCCGGAACCCTCAAGATAAAATGTGCCTATAAATGCCGGTGATTTTCCTTCGGGGAATATGATATCGTTGGTTTTGTCGGAGCCAAATTTATTTTCACCCTGCTTCAGCCATAACAACCCGATTAAATTCAGCCAACCGTTTTCTTTTTTTAGGTTGGTAATTCTTTTATTATGCCACTGTTTTATTTGGTTTATATATTCTGCGCTTCCTTTTTCTTTTAACTGTGAGCTGCAGGCAGACAAAATATACTGCAGTAAAATAACTGTAAGCAGTATGAAATTATTTGTTTTCATAGTTTCTCTTGTTTTTTCTTTTATCTTATCAAGTATGTTGACTTTAATTTCTTTATCTGGTAAAGTTAGCATATAATTTTTAGGAAAATAATATAAGTTATTATATAGATAAAGTTTTATTACAAATTATATTGGAAAATTAAGTGAAATATGGGCAAAATAACAGATAATGAAAATGCACCTGGAATTAATGCCGGCAATCCAGAATCGAAAAAAATATTTGACTCACCGCTGCTTTTTAAGCCGTTAATCGAACAATCCTTAAATCCTATTTATGTTATAAAGAATGATAAACTTGTTTACGTAAATGCCGCGTGGGAAAAACTTTTCGGTTACAGCGCCGATGAAGTTTATCAGCCGGATTTCGATTACATAAAAATTGTTGCCGAAGAATCGGTAAATTTTATAACATCAAGAAGAAAAAATCCGTTGGTAACTGAAAATACAAAGTCAAATTATGAATTTACCGGAAAAACAAAAGACGGCAGAAAAGTTAATTTAGTAGCCAATGTTTCCCAAATTCTAATTAATAATGAACAGTTTGTGCTTGGCATTTATCAGGATATAACCGAGACAAAAAAAATTCATAATTCACTCAAAGAAACAGAGCAGAGACTTAGAAATATAATTGAAAACAGTACGATTCTTTTTTACAGTCATACACCCGATCATCGAATAACTTATGTTAGTCCACAGTCAAAAACTTTTTTGGACTGTGAACCTGAAGAAGCACTTGAAAACTGGCAAAATTTTTTAACCGATAATCCTATTAATAATATTGGTGTTGAAAGGACTAACATTGCAATTCGAACTGGTAAGCCGCAGCCGCCTTACGAATTGGAACTTAAAACTAAAAAGGGAAGGATTATCTGGGTAGAAGTGCACGAAGCTCCAATCGTTGAAAACGGAAAGACTGTTGCAATGGTAGGCTCGCTGACGGATATAACTATAAAAAAACAGGCAGAGCAGGCATTAATTAAAGCAAAAGAAAAAGCTGAGGAATCAGATAAATTAAAATCGCAATTTCTTGCACAGATATCGCATGAAATTCGCACGCCCATTAATATTATATTGAACTTTGCTTCTTTAATCAGTAATGAGATGAAACATAAAATTGATGCCGACATTAAGGAATATCTGAAAATTATGGATTCATCCGGCAGAAGAATTGTTAGAACAATCGATTTAATTCTGAATATGTCTGAAATTCAAACCGGCACATATAATCCCATATATAAAATGATTGACATCCAAAACGATATTCTTAAACCGGCTTATGAGGAGTTTAAGGAATTTATCAAAGATAAAAACCTTGCTTTTGAAATAAAAATGCTGACCAATCAAACCAAATTGCTCGCGGATGAATACTCGGTCTTCCAAATTTTTCATAACTTAATTCATAATGCAATTAAATATACGCCTGCCGGAAAGATAGAAATAAATGTAAACAGAGATACCGCAAAAAATTTAATTGTAGAAGTAAACGATACTGGCGTTGGTATTGCGAAGGAGTATTTACCGAGGTTGTTTCATCCTTTTACTCAAGAAGAACAGGGATACAGCAGAAAATATGAAGGCAACGGTTTGGGTTTGGCACTTGTCAAAAAATATTGTGAGATCAATAACGCTCAAATTAATGTGGAGTCAGAAAAAGGCAAAGGGACAACATTCAGAGTAATCTTCCCGTCTTAAAAATGTTAGCGACAACCTTCCTCTATTCAAAAAACAAAAAACCACAACCTCTAATAAGAACTAGGAAAAAATGTGAATTATCCTAAATTATGCATTAGAAAATTATATTTTGCACAACGACTTCTAACTCGTCTAC
>DYLN01000327.1 GCA_020722085.1 Melioribacter roseus | reverse complement strand
TACCTTTCTTGTTGCTCCAACAACTTTTTCTCTTTCTTCAATTGTTAATGAAGGATAAATAGGCAATCGCAGAAGATGATTGAAATATTCCATTGCACCCTTCATCTCTTCATCGCTTGCAAGTCCTTTATAAAATTTGTTTCTATGTAATGGGGTATAATGTACATTAGCCATAATACCTTCAGCTCTGAGAGCATCCATAATCCAGTACCGATGTTCAGGAGGTACAAGTATTCCGAAAATATGCCAGTTGGTTTTTGCTCCTTCGGTAATTCTACTAAATCTTATATTTTTTAAATCTTTCAAATTTTCAATATAAAATTCTGCAATTTTTGTCCTTTCTTCAGTAATCCATTCAATTTTCTTTAATTGTGATAATGCAAGTGCACCAAGAATATTCGATTGAACAAACGAACTACCTATAGTTTCGTATTCATAAAATCCTCTGCTTTTGTTGTCAATAAGAAATGATTGTTTATTCGTCCCTTTTTCTCTTATAAACATAGCTCTTTCAGCAAGTTCATCATCATTAGTCACAAGTGCCCCACCTTCGCCACAGGTTAAATTTTTTGTACCGTGAAAACTGAAACAGGTTACATCGGCTAATGTCCCAACTTTTCTGTTTTTGTAAAATGAGCCAATAGATTGAGCAGCATCTTCAACAACAAAAAGATTGTATTTTCGAGCAATTGCAATTATTTCATCCATTTCGGCAGGATTACCCGCATAATCAACAGCAATTATGGCTACGGTTTTTTCATTAATCAACATTTCTATTTTCGACGGATCTATATTACCATTATCAGCGTGTACATCGCATAATTTAATTTTTAAATTATTTAAAAGCGGTCCTAACGCTGTAGAAGTATAGGTAAAATTAGGAACAATGACTTCACTACCTGAAGGAAAATTTTTTGCTTTAAAAGTAAGATCAAGTGCTGTTGTACAACTATTGGTAAATAAAACATGTTTCATTCCAAGGTATTCAGCAAACTCTTTTTCGAACTGCATGCAAGCAGGCCCGTTGCCTGATATAAATGTACTTCTTGCTGTCTTATCAATTGCAA
>DYLN01000326.1 GCA_020722085.1 Melioribacter roseus | reverse complement strand
TAAAGTATAAATATTGGTTTTGATTTCATATTCTCTTTGCTTGTGCATAACGGTTGCGGGCTTTGCGTTGGTGGGCTTTTGAAACCGTAAACTGTCTGCCAGCACCAAAGTTTATTAATTGCTCAAATGTTTCTATTTCCAATGTCCGCCCACTAACGCAAAACCCGTGTTAGCAGCAGCAATTCTTATTTCTTCGTCAGTTTGAGTTCTTCAAATATTTTATAAACAATTTCTGTCCTTGAATTGTCAAAACTAATTGCGCGATTAACATCATTTAATTTCTCACTTTCTATTTGAACACAATTAGTGAAATAATAAACATTGTCATTTGTCTCAAGATAACCAACATACCAACCAACATCTTTTTTGCCGTGTCCACCCCAGCCAGTTTTTGCTCTTATTAAATAGTCTAAAGTGTCCTTGGTAATCATTATGTCCTTTACAATATCTACTGAACGTTTGGAAAAAGGAAGTTGATTGTCGTGAAGTTGTTTTAGAAAGTCAATTTGTTGTTTTGGTGAGATACGAAGTCCGCCAGTTAACCAAAACTGGTCAATGCCGCCTGAAGTGTCTGCATTGCCATAGTTAGTTTTGTCAAGCCAGTATTTCATTCTTTGTTCACCTACACGCCTTGCAAGCTCTTGATAATACCAAACGGTAGAATTAGTGAATGCAGTCTGCAAATCGTGGTCTTTATCCCATACTGGATTTCTTACTACGCTGTCCCATTGAATCACAAAGTGCTTGTCCTTTATTACTCCTGTCTCCAGTCCGATAAGTGAATTACAAATTTTAAATGTTGAAGCAGGTGAAAAAGTCTGTTCGTATTGGTCTTGGTTGTAAAAAACATACTTGTCTGCTTGCGTGTCGTAAAGCACGAAAGAACCCTCAACGTTGAATTGGTCGTAATACTTTTTAAAGTCATTACGAATTTCAGTCGTCTGTTTATGCTTACAGGCTGTCAGTCCGTAAACTAATAAAGTCAATACGAATATGGTCTGTTTTACTGTCGTCATATTGTTGCTGCTAACGGCTGAGTGTATGTGCCGTAAGGGATTGCGGAGCAGTTACCTGTCCACCA
>DYLN01000325.1 GCA_020722085.1 Melioribacter roseus | reverse complement strand
AATATCTGCGTATTGCCTGCAAAAACAAGCTGCCCGAGCGATACAAGAAAGCCAATCAGAAAAAAAGCTATCCAGATATAATTCAATGCCATAACATTGCATCCTTTAAGGCAGGTTGTAAAGATAGAAAAATATAATTTGCAAGTTGTATAAGTTTTTTATTACCCGACAAAGAAGGGAAAAGAACAATATTGAATACTTTTGCATTTACAACTAATTTGGATACATTTGTGAAGCAAAACTTAAGATATGGCACGATTTTCAAGAATTGATGTCGTCCTGAAAATGAGAGAAACAGGTGTGGTACCCATTTTCTACAACAAGGACATAGAGATCTGTAAAAACGTAATCCAGGCAGTATATAACGGGGGAATAAAAGTTTTTGAATTTACCAATCGTGGTGATTTTGCCAGCGAAATGTTCAGTGAGATAAACCAATGGGCAGCAAAGGATATTCCCGATATGATTCTCGGAGTTGGTTCGGTTGTTGATCCAGGTACAGCTGCTATTTATATTCAGTCAGGAGCAAATTTTATCGTTTCCCCGATACTTAATCCGGAGATGGCAAAGATCTGTAATAGACGGAAGATATTATGGATACCCGGATGCGGGTCACTTAGCGAAATTAATAATGCAGAAGAACTTGGTGCCGAAATTGTAAAAATATTTCCCGGATTTTCAATTGGAGGGCCCGATTTTGTTAAAGCTGTTAAAGGCCCCTGCCCGTGGACAAGCATCATGCCAACCGGAGGCGTAGAGCCTACCCTCGAAAACTTGAGCGAATGGTTCGAAGCTGGTGTTACTTGTGTGGGCATAGGATCAAACCTTATCACTAAAGATATTGTCCAGAAAAAAGACTGGAAAGGCCTTACTGCAAAAGTGGCCGGTGTGGTGAAAATAGCCAGAATGTTTAAAATAGAATGATAGTATAAAATACCGTTTACCTGTTTGGTAATTTACCCCCTTTGTTTTTCCCCCAAGGCAAGATGAAAAAGCAATAACAAGACTATTGCCATTGTTTGGTAATTTACCCCCTTTGTTTTTCCCCCAAGGGGGAAATTGAAGCATTCAGTTTTTTTAAA
>DYLN01000147.1 GCA_020722085.1 Melioribacter roseus | reverse complement strand
AGCGCATCTTACGGACTTCTTCTGAAAGAGATTTCAGACATTAATGTGAACAAAAATAAATTTTACAAAAACACTGCAGGCATGTATCTGGAAGGCTGCAGCAGAATTAATGTTTCTCACAACGATTTTATTGACAACGGATATGCAGTTAGATTAATGTCGAATTCTGTTAATAATATTTTTGAGAAAAATAATTTCATCGGGAATTCATTTGAGGTTGCTGCAAACAGTGGAACAAGTCTTAACTCGTTTAACAATAATTACTGGTCGGAATACAGCGGATATGATTTAAACAATGACGGAATCGGTGATGTACCTTATCATCCCGTAAAATTATTTTCCGCAATTATAGAGAAAAACAGACCGTCGTTAATTCTTTTGAGAAGTTTGTTTGTCGACATATTAAATTTTGCCGAAAAAATTTTCCCGACTTTAACCCCTGAAACTATTGTTGATAATTATCCGTCAATGAATACGATTCCAAAGCAAATCAGTAACAAAATTCAAATTAGAAAACGTATATGATTCTGATAAAAAAATTATATAAAAAATTTGCTCAATTGGAAGCCTTAATCAACGTTGATATCGAATTTCCAGACGGCGCTTTAAGCTATCTTGTTGGACCCAACGGTTCAGGAAAGACTACCCTCATAAAATCTATACTCGGATTGGTAAAACCAACCAGCGGAGAAATTATAGTTGACGGCATAAAACTCAACGGCAATTATGAGTACAAAGAAAATATCGGGTACATGCCGCAGACTGCTCACTTTCCGGAAAATTTAACTGTCGAAGAAATTTTTAAGATGATCAAAAATCTCCGCTCAAGAAAAAAATTTTATGATGAAGAACTAATCGAGAGTTTTGAATTAAAGAAAGAAATGAACAAGCGGCTAAAAAATCTTTCGGGCGGTACACGCCAGAAAGTTAATGCAGCTATTGCTTTTCTGTTCAACCCCAAAATATTGATACTCGACGAGCCGACTGCAGGACTCGATCCGGTTTCATCCGGTATCTTAAAAGATAAGATCATCAAGGAAAAACAATCCGGCAAAACAATAATCTTCACTTCTCACATTTTAAGTGAACTCGAAGAACTTGCAGAAAACGTAATTTTTCTTCTTGAAGGAAAAGTTTATTACAAAGGATCTCTTGAACATTTGGTGGAAAAGACAAATTGTGTTAATCTCGAAAGAGCTATTGCATCAATAATGAGCGGGGCTGCGGCATGAACACGCTTTTAAAAATAATCAAATTTCAACTGCATGATATTCTTAGAAGCAAATGGCTTATAATCTACTGTTTATTTTTTCTTCTATTAAGCTACGGACTGCTTTCATTTTCAGCCGACATGTCAAAAGTTTTGGTTAGTCTGATGAACGTGAGTTTAATTATTATTCCGCTTGTTTCCGTAGTTTTTGGAACTATCTATTTATACAACAACAAAGATTATATCATTTTTATGCTCACACAGCCGATAAAACGCCGCACGCTTTATCTCGGTTTATATCTCGGACTAGCGCTGCCATTGGTTTTATCTTATGTTTTTGGAATCGGTGTACCAATATTATTTTTCATTAAAGACTCTGAAATAAATTTTGGTGCCTTAGCTTATTTAATTATTGCCGGAATTTTCCAAACGATAATTTTTACAGGACTTTCATTTTTAATTTCGACAGTAAACGAAAACAGAATGATGGGGCTGGGATTGTCAATATTTTTTTGGCTCTTCTTTTCGGCTGTGTACGACGGAATATTTTTACTGCTGCTACAATCATTTCAGGATTATTCGCTAGAAAAATTCTCAATTGCGTTCTCAATGCTAAATCCAATTGATCTTGCACGTATCTTCATAATTTTAAAACTGGATGTTTCCGCATTAATGGGTTATACAGGCGCAGTATTTCAAAAATTTTTTAATAATAATCTTGGAATTATAATATCATTATTCTCACTTTTAATCTGGTCGCTGATTCCATTATTGATTGGAAAGCTGAAATTTTCGAAAAAGGATTTTTGACAGTGTGTTGTGAGTAAATATTCCCACCTCTCAAAAGATGGCATCCTTACGCAAAGAAATTTGATTCCGAAAGATGCCATCTTTACCCTCTTCTTTCAACGGTTCAAACATTTCACCGTATAACTCATTTTTAAGATCAACTATCTTTTCTTCTCCATTGTAAATACATAAGCAACAGTTCCTATTTCATAATTTCTATTTTTGAATTCGATAAGCAGTCACATCAACTTCACTATCTTTATACCGAAGTTTGATGCTATCTTCTTCAAAAGCAATAAAAATATCTATTGTATTTCTTCTAAAGGCACCCGAATCATTAATTACTTTTTTAATTTCTGAAAACGGAATTAGCAGAATTCCATCTCGCGGCATTAAGAGAGAACCACTTTCATTCTGAAGTGCTTTTTTAAAGACATCGCGGAATGTAACTTGCCAGCCTTTGCTTTTCTTACTTCCAGGACGGATAAAAACTTTTTCCCCGTTTATTGTAGCCTCATAAGACTTAAATTCAGTAATATTATATTTATGTCTTTCCAGTATCTTTTTTAAATCGTCCGACATTACTTCTTCTTGTCCGGGTTGGGCAATTAATTTTTAAATCAATCCTTTTTTTATAAGAAAAAAGTTTAACTCCAAAATAAGCTTGTTTACAATAACCTTCTGTAAAGAGTTTAAGATTTGCTTTGTTCCTTGTGCTACTACTTTATATTTATTAGCCTTAAATAAAGTTATTAAATAATATTCTAGTTCATGCCTTACTACATTATCATTGAAATCAGATTGATTAGCAGGTCTCCCGTCATTTATTATTACGACACGATCCCAGTTTTTAATTTTATCTTCAGGTGTATTATTATGAGTTTTGAGCCTTGTATAAAGGCTCTTTGCCTCGCCAATATAAACTTTATTTAATTTCGTCTCGATAAGAATATAGATCCCAGGATAATCGATTTTACCCAATTCGGAATTAAATACTTCTAATGCTTTTAGAGAACGAGGGAAATCCCACGAACGAATTTGCTCAGTAGTTCTTGAACGAATAATATTTTCACCGTTTTTAGGATCTTCATAATAACCAATATTTTTTTCTTCCATTTTATTTCCGCAATGTGATTATGGTTTCCCGCAGTTTATAACTTCTTATTTGTCCTGATCTTCTATTTCGTGCTTTTTCAACTTTTTCAATAGTCAGCCCTAAGTCCTTTCCAATTCGGGCAATTAAAAGATCAGTAGGGACATAAACATCAGCGATTAAACTATCCCAACTACTAGGATAAACCTGCCATTTTTTTTGATCTTAGGTACCACCATCTTGAACACTCTATACATATCGTCAAAATACTTATGAACAATATAAGGCATATCTTGTCGCCTGTATTTACCTCGCCTTAAAATATTCTTTTGAATATTTCGCTTAATATCTTCAATCCAGTCATTTGTATAAATTGGGTGAAAGTCTCTTATCAAACCTTTAGAAACATTATCACATACAACCATTTCGTCTTTTACTTTTTTCAATTCTCTCTGATTATTTGCAAAGTTTAGCCAACCCATTTCTATCTTGTAATTCATCACATAATCAAGTCCGTTCATATAAGGAGGAGAAGTAATAACCAGATCAAATTTATTGGAATGTTCATACTCCATAGAATTAGCTAAAACAACTTCGCTTTTTGTAGAAATAAAATCGTAGTACTCATTTTGTATAGTTTTTAAATCCTCAATAATCTGTTGAACCTTTTGATTCATAAGAACAAAAGGAGCGTGTGAATCGACCCTCTTACTCTTTGAGTAGCCGAGGCAAGGACTTCGCTTTAATTTACTTACATCTACTAGAATTGAAGAAAAAGCGAGATTGAGTAAGTCAACAATTTTTTGATTTGTTGAAGGGGACAGACTATCAATTCCACCCTTTAATAATTCTAGGTTTATCAGTACCTCTTTTGAAAATTGTTTATCAGATTTTAAAAACCGTGGCGCATTTGCGGATTTAGATAAATCTAATTTGTTAAAAACTATTAATAATTCTTTTGGAGAAACATCCCAGGAATTTAGTTTTGTTTCTGCTATGAATTTTAACAAAGGATTAAGCTCGGTCCCAAATGATCTATAACCATTGAGTTTCGATTGAACCTGTACAGTACCGCAACCGGTAAATGGATCTAAAATCGTGGGATTTTTGTAATCATTTTTATACTAATCAAATATAGATTGGACAAAAGAAGCTGAAAAACCTTGTACGTATGGGGCCCATCGATGAATTGCTTCATTAACATTAGGGCTAAATTGAATAGGTTGTTTTTTATTTAATATGTCGATCCTTAGTTTTCTTAAATATGGTTTAGAATCAACATCACTATGACCAAGTTGTTTCGGTGAATTAATAATATTTATTTGTCGCGCAGTATATTCTTTTGCTTCAATAGGGAATAAACTTTCCTGTTGCATATCATCCTAAAGATTTAATTAAAATATAATCAATACTACAAAAAATTTCCTCATACAAAGGTTGTTTGAACGATTTGTTATTGCAATTTACTTGTACAGCCATTCTACTTTTATATATTTATCGTCGGAATTTTTAATAATTGGTAACCAATGAAAAAACTTAGAAATATAGCAATAATTGCCCATGTGGATCACGGCAAAACAACTCTTGTAGATCAAATGCTAAAACAATGTGAAGTATTTAGAAAAAATCAAATTGTACGGGAAAGATTTTTAGATTCCAACGACCTTGAACGCGAACGCGGTATTACAATTCTCGCAAAGAATATCAGCATACCTTACAAAGATTATAAAATAAATTTAATTGATACACCAGGTCACGCAGATTTCGGCGGCGAAGTAGAACGTGTCCTTAAAATGGCAGACGGAGTTCTTCTTTTAGTTGATTCTTTCGAGGGTCCGATGCCACAGACCAGATTTGTGCTCGAAAAAGCTCTTGCTCTTCACCTAAAACCAATTGTTGTAATTAATAAAATCGATAGACCCGACAACAGACCTGCAGAAGTGCTTGATGAAATTTACGATCTCTTTATCGATCTGGGTGCAAACGAAAATCAACTTGAATTTCCAGTAATTTATGCAAGCGGACGCGAAGGATGGGCAGTTAAAAATTTGAGTGACAATCACAAAAATTTAACTCCGCTTCTTGAAGCAATCATCAAAGATATTCCAGCACCGCCGTATCAAAAAGGTTCTTTGCAAATTCAAATTACTACACTTGACTATAATGACTACGTTGGAAGAATTGGAATAGGAAGAGTTTTTAGAGGAACTCTTAATAAAAACAAAAAGCTTGCTATAATTAAAAGAAACGGAGTGATTCATGATGCTCCAATCAAACAGTTATTTGTTTTCGAAGGAATAAACAGAACTGAAGTTGATGAAGTTCAATGCGGCGACATTTGTGCAATTGTCGGAATTGATGATGTTGATATAGGTGATACTATTTCCGATTTTGATAACCCGGAACCACTTCCAATAATTTCAATCGATGAGCCGACTATCAGCATGACATTTACTGTTAATAATTCTCCCTTCTACGGAAAGGAAGGAAAGTATGTAACCTCCAGACAAATAAGAGACAGGCTTTATAAAGAACTGGAACATAATGTTGCACTCGATGTCCAGGATACAGGCTCACCGGATTCTTACAAAGTTTCAGGCAGAGGAATTTTGCATTTATCTATTTTGATAGAAAACATGAGACGTGAGGGTTACGAGCTTCAGATAAGAGAACCAAAGGTTATCTATAAAGAAATCGACAGCAAAAAAGCAGAACCAATTGAAGTCCTGGTTGTTGATGTGCCGGCAGAGTCGGCCGGAAAAGTAATTGAGCTTGTGGGACAAAGGCGCGGTGAACTCATTAAGATAGAAAATAAAGGTTCATTAAATCATCTTGAATTTCATATACCCTCAAGAGGAATAATGGGACTGCGTACAAAAATTCTGACTTCTACTTCAGGTGAAGCCGTGATGCACCATCGTTTCTATCAGTATGAATATTTTAAGGGTTCCATAGGAAAAACAAGAAACGGTGTAATGATTTCCATGGGAGACGGTCCGGCAACAGCTTATGCAATTGATTCGCTTCAGGACAGAGGCAAGTTTTTTATTGATCCAGGAGATGTTGTTTACCGCGGGCAAATTATTGGTGAACATTCTAAAGAAAATGATATTGAAGTAAATGTTCAAAGAGGAAAGAAGTTAACAAACATGCGCGCTTCGGGATCAGATAAAGCAATTAAAATAACTCCCGCTGTAAAATTCTCGCTTGAAGAAGCACTTGAATATATAGAAGATGATGAAATGGTAGAAGTAACGCCTAAATCAATCAGATTAAGAAAGCTGTATCTGGACCCTCACGAAAGGAAGAAATATAATTTGGGGAAAACCGCATGACGGCAAAACGAGCGAAAATGCTCAACAATCATTACTTGCTTCTATTGCATTTAATGCCTGTTCCTCTTAGAATTAAATCTGTTTCAATCATTACGCTTCTGGGCTTGTAGTCTTCACCCTTTATTATATTTTCAAGTATCAACTCCATACCGTAACGACTGATTAATTCTGTTGACTGGTCTATACAGCTTAGCGGAGGCGTAAGAAGTGTAATTGCTTTCGTATTACCGAAACAAATCAAATCAATATCATCGGGAATTTTCATGCCGACTTCGGCAGCAGCAGTATAAATACCGAAGGCAATTGGATAAGTAGCTGTAAAAATAAAATCCGGCAGATTATTTTTTTTATACAATTTC
>DYLN01000146.1 GCA_020722085.1 Melioribacter roseus | reverse complement strand
TTTCCTCAACTCAAAATTCAATTTAATAATTACCTGTCTAATTTTAAATTAAATTTTTTCATGGAATAAAAGTTCATATATGTTATTTTAATGATCAGTTTTCTTACTATAAAATTTTTTGCTTATGAAGAGTTTTTATGTATGTACATATTTTCTCTTTTTACTCTTATTCACAAATTTCAATTTAACCGCACAATCCAATAGTCCTCTTACTTTCTCAGAAATTATGTTTTATCCCTCCGAATCCAATGGTGAGTTTATTGAGATTTATAATACATCATCAACTCAAGTAATCGATCTTACTCAAATTAGGTTCAAGTATTATACTGCATCTGTTGATTCGTTTATTACTTTTATCGGCGGCACGCTGCTGGCACCCGAAAGTTTCGCTGTGGTTATCGAAAATGATTACGACTTCGAGAACGGCATTTATAAAAATTTAATTCCGAAAGATGTAATTATACTTAAGACAGCAGATAATGCTTTCGGCTCCACCGGAATGGCTAACACTGCAAGCAGGACAGTTTCTTTGTTATCCAACACCGGTGAAATTTTAGATTCGTATGATTATACGGCAGATAATTCAGCCGATATTTCGGATGAAAAAATTTTTCTTGGCAGAGATAATTCAACTGCTAACTGGACAAATTCACTTGTGTTGAACGGGACTCCCGGCATCAGCAATTCAGTTACACCGTTGCTTAATGATGTTTTAGTGGAGAATTTTTCATTCGATACAAAATATGGAATTGACAGCAAGCCGGTCACCGCAAAGTTTGTTGTGAAAAACAACGGGTTGAATCCGGCTTCAGAAGTTTCTGTTAAGATTTTTCACGATTTGAATTCAGATAGCTCAGGACAGACAAACGAACTGATAAAAGAATTCAGCAATCAATTTATCGATAGCGGAGGAGTGAAAAGTTACAGCTTTCAAGTTACAGATTATAACTACGGTGTAAATAATTTTATTGTTACCGCAGAGTTTGATGCGGACAAATATCCCGATAACAATACTGCTTATGCAAGTTTTACCGGCGTTCAAACAAATGAGCAAAGGGATGATCTTGTCATCAACGAATTTATGTACACTCCCGAATCCCCCGAACCGGAATGGATTGAAATTTATAATCGATCCGATAAAACTGTTGATCTTTTTCATTATAAAATTTCCGATAGAAACGATACAACAATTGTGATTGATTTTCCGCTGCTGCTTGTACCTGATGAGTATTTTGTTATTGCAAAGGACAGTTCGATATTCGGCATTTACCAAATTCCTTCAAAAATAGCAATTCATTCTTTTTCTGCATTAAATAATTCCGGCGACAGAATTATGATTCTCGATTCTTTAAATAGAGTTATTGATTCGCTTGAATATATGCCTACATGGGGAGGCAGCAACGGAAAGTCCCTTGAGAGAATTTTGCCGGAAGATTCATCAACAATTAATTCCAACTGGAAAACTTCCGAAAATATTTTCGGTGCTACACCGGGTTATAAAAATTCAGTTACACCGAAAAAGTTTGACCTTGCAGTGACACGGTTTAATTTTAAGTCACATTATGTTTTTGATAACAACGAAGCAGAAGGAAACGTTACAATTAAAAACTATGGTACTGCCGCTGCAGAAAATTACTCGTTGAGCATTTTTAAGGATTTAAATGGTAACAATAAACCGGATGCCGGCGAATCTCTATATCAGTTTACTGCAATGCCGGTTAACAAAGATGACAGCATAACATATAATTTCAAACTCCAGAATAGAAATAACCAACTTTTAGGAATAAATACTTATTTAGCTTTTGTCAGTTATGAACCGGATGAAAATAGGACAAATAATTTAATGAGTACTGTGCTAACGGGAATAATCACTAACGAACAGCGAAATGATCTTGTGATAAATGAAATAATGTATGCGCCATCTTCCGCAGAACCGGAATGGATTGAATTGTACAACAGAAGCCAAAAGACAATTAATTTGTTGGGTTATAGAATTTCGGATGATTCTCAAACATCGACTGTGGTAAATGATTCACTTAAACTTTTACCCAACGAATATTTTGTTATTGCAAAAGACAGCAGCATTTTTAATAAATATATAATATCTTCAAAATATGTAGTTACTTCTTTTCCTATACTAAATAATACTTCCGACGAAGTTGTTTTAATCGATCAATACGGTCGGGTAATAGATTCTTTGTTTTACAATTCAGCGTGGGGAGGAACCGGCGGTAAATCTCTCGAAAGAATTGATGCTGCAAGTTCTTCTGTTGATCCTTTGAATTGGGAATCTTCAAATGACGAAAAAGGCGCAACTCCGGGGGAAATAAACTCCGTTTCTAAAAAAGAATTTGATGTTTCCGTTGCAGATTTGATTTTTAATCCTGCTCAGCCCGAAGTAAACCAGAAAGTAAGCATTTCTGCTGAGGTGAAAAACATTGGTTATGAGGGAGCGGAATTTTCAATTATACTTTTTCAACAAGACTTAGCCGGAAAAGAAAATGTTTTGGAAAGTGCTTCTTTAATCCTTGCTTCAGGCGATTCTGCAATCTACAATTTTAATTATTGGGTGAACAAAATTGTAAGTGAGTTGACTTTTGGAGTGAAAGTCGTTTACAGCCTGGATCAGGATACAACAAATAACAAGCTTATAAAATCGATTCGTCCGTATTATGCAAATAATTCAATTGCGATAAATGAAATTATGTTTAATCCTTTTGACGGTGAATCGGAGTGGTTTGAAATATTGAATATTTCCGATAACCCCGTTAACCTGAAAAATTGGTCCGTCAGCGATATTCTCCCTTTCCCAAAGAAAACAATTTTAACAGATAAAGAAATTATTTTGCAGCCGGGCGAGTTTGCAGTTATCACAAATGATTCTTTAAATTATTCTTTTTATCCACCAGAAAAATTTTTTCAAGCCGATTTTGAAACTCTCGGCAACACTGAAGACGGCGTTATAATTTATGATTTTCGTGGGACGGTAATTGACAGCGTAAAATATAATTCGTCATGGGATTCGCAAAAAGGTCACTCGATAGAAAAACTTTTTAGTACAAAATCTGGTATAGACAGCACGAACTGGCTTGCTTCTTTAAATTCGGATGGTGCAACGCCGGGCTTTTTGAATTCAGTAGCAAACATTCCTTCTTACTCAGCCGGCAGTCTTATAATTAATGAAGTAATGTTCGATCCTGCAGCCGGCAATTCGGAGTTCATTGAGTTTTATAATGTTTCAGAAGATTCGCTTGAGGTAGGCGGCTGGGCAATTGAGAAAGCTTCTGGACAGAGAGTAAAATTGTCCGTAGTAAGTTTAATGCTTCCGCCGAATCAATATTTTGTATTAGCTGCTGATTCATCGATTCTAAAAAATTACAACTGGCTGAATTTATTCCCTTATTTAACTATCGTTAATCAATCCTCGTTTAATCTGGGTAATACCGGTGATGAAATAATTCTTAAAGATTTACACCGAAAAACAATTGATTCACTTTATTATTCAAGTTCATGGAACAATAAAAATATCTTGGTAACGAAGAACAAATCTTTGGAAAGAATTAATCCGGATATTTCTACAAATGATTTTAACAACTGGAGCACTTCTGTTGATTTTTACGGCGCTACACCCGGTAAAGTGAATTCTATTTTTGCAAAGAATACGAATAAGGAAGCAAAAGTCACGATAGAACCGAATCCCTTCTCACCCGATAACGACGGCTTTGAAGATTTTACCGTGATAAACCTAAACTTAACTCAAAAAATTTCTCAGGTGCGTATTAAGGTCTACGACAGCACAGGAAGGCTGGTGAGAACTATTGCGGATAATAAAGCTGTTGGTTCTAATTCTTCGATAATTTTTGATGGACTCGGCGACAGCGGAAATCCCCTAAGAATTGGAATTTATATTTTATTTATTGAAGCAATAAGCACAGACAACGCTGTAATAGAGACTTTAAAAGCCCCCGTAGTAATAGCAAGGAAGCTTTGAACATATATACTCTCTACTCTTTATTTGAGGACAAAGATACAGTTTCTCGTCTAGTAGAAACAGAACCCATAAAAAAATTATTAAATAATTTAGTTACAGGAAATTGTCTTTGTTAGCAAGGGTTATTATTTTTCCGCAAATTTTTTAGAAACAAATTTCTACAGAAAATGACCATTACTGAATTCAAAAAAACCTGGCGTGAAAAATTATCTGATCCCAACTTTCGATTTCTTTTTATGTTATCGTTTATTATTCTTGCATTTATTCTTTACTGGATGGCAAAGTTTCTTGTCTATAATGAAGCAAGACCCGGTTTTTCTTTTACCGACCCTTTCCTTTCTTTGTTTACGCCTATAAAGGTAACATGGGTTACCTTTGCTCTTATTTATTTTGCCGTAATTACGGCTCTCATATCTTTAAGTTTTTATCCGGATAAGCTTATGCTTGCACTTCAATCCTATACACTTGTAATTTTGTTCAGACTGATCACAATATATTTTCTCCCGCTTAATCCGCCGGATTCTATAATTCCTCTTAGGGATCCTGTTGTTGAACTCTTTGGCAACGGGAAAACATTACTGAAGGATTTATTCTTTTCCGGTCACACAGCAACGATGTTTATTTTTTTTCTAACAGCACAAAACAAAAAATTAAAAATAATTTTTCTAGTAAGTACAGTTTTAGTCGGAGCTTGCGTTTTGATTCAGCATGTCCATTATACAATAGACGTAGTAATAGCGCCTTTTGTAACTTACACAAGTTATAGAATTGCTTTGTTGATTGATGATAAAATAAGGAAAAGTGAAGATGAATAAGATTGTGGAGAGCGAACCTCAGCTTGGGAATAAACTTCAGGATCGCTCATTTGTATCTCATTTATTATTTGAAACGTTTCAGTCAACGAGCGAGTCGGCAGACTTCGCTCGTTAGTTGTTCGACAGAATCTAGTTGAGTCCGTGGGATCTCTCAAGAGTGAGGCGAAGTCTGACGACCAACGGGGTCTTCGACCGAAGTCTGGCGAGGAAACCTCGCCACTACAACTTACCTTTCCAACGTCTTTTAATGATTTAAAACAATAAGGTCGCAATCAGTGACCTCGAAGACTACTGCGCAGAATATTAAATGTTTACAGACTTCATGCCTGCTTCGGGATATCTCAACCCTTTAGCAGCACCGGGAAAAAATACTTCATTTAGTTTTTTCAAATCTGCTTCGGATAACTTTACTTCCAGTGCTTTTATATTTTCTTCAAGATATTTTACTTTTTTTGTTCCGGCTATCGGTACAATAAAATTCTTTTGTGCAAGAACCCAGGCGAGTGCCAGTTGAGCCGGTGTACAGTTCTTTTCGCCGGCAATATATTCTAATTTTTGCACCAGACTCAAGTTATATCTCAAATTTTCCTCAACAAAACGCGGAGAGGTTTTTCTAAAATCATTTTTCGACAAATCATTCGGTGTGCGGATTTTCCCGGTAAGGAAACCTCTGCCCAAAGGACTATATGCTACGAAACCAATTTCTAATTCCTCACAAGTAGATAAAATCTCCTTTTCGGGGTCCCTTGTCCATAAAGAATATTCCGTTTGTAATGCAGTAATTTTGTGAACTTTATAAGCCCGTCTAATTGTTGCCGGCGCAGCTTCCGACATGCCAAGAAATCTGACTTTTCCTTCTTTAACCAGATCCGCCATTGCACCGATTGTATCTTCTATCGGCGTATTCGGATCGACGCGATGCTGATAATAAAGGTCGATTGTGTCGATGCCGAGACGTTTTAAGCTGGCTTCGCACGCCTGTTTAACATATTCCGGCTTGCCGCTGATTCCTAGCCGCTCACCGTTCTTTCCCCGTACATTTCCGAATTTGGTTGCAATTATTACTTTATCATGGTATGGCTTTAGTGCTTTGCCTACAAGCTCTTCATTTATAAAAGGGCCATACATATCGGCAGTGTCGAAAAAATTTATTCCAAGATCAACTGCTCTGTGGATTGTTCTAATCGATTCCGCATCGTTTCTTTCACCGTAAAACTCCGACATGCCCATACAACCCAGCCCAATTGCCGAAACTTCCAATCCGTCTTTTCCTATTTTTCTTTTTTCCATTGTGACTCCTTTCAAAAAATAGAGTTTCAATAAATAATTTTTCCAATTGCTTTATACAACGAATACGTGCTGATAATATTTTCGTAAAGCACATTTAACTGCATAAGCTCGGCTTCGGAAAGAGCAGTTTCTGCATCAATTAAATCGAGATTTGTGATTACACCGCTGACGTATTGAATTTCCGCTCTTGAAACAGCCTGTTTAGCCTGTTCTATCTGCAATCGAGCTATTTTTATTTTTGACCGGGCTGCATTTAAATCGGCGGTGGCTTGTTCTACTTCAATTTTAATTTTTCTTTCCAGTTGAAGAATTCCAGCCGACGAAGATTTAATATTTGCTTCCGCTTCTTCGACTTTTGCTTCTTTCAGATTTCCGTTAAATATAGGAACCGAAGCGACAATACCTGCTGCCCAGTTGCCTCTCAACACATCGAGATTAGGCTCGTATCCGTTTTTGAATCCATAGTTTGCTGCAATGCTTAAAATAGGAGTTTCACTAAGCGAAGCAGCTTGTTTCGAAATGACAGCACTTTTTTGAGCATCCAGCGCTAATTTCATTTCCGGTCTTTTTTCAAAAGCTTCTTTAATTAACGATACAGTGTCTGCCAACGATGAATCGAGTTTAAATTCTCCTTTCAAATTCAATTCTTTATCCGAAGACCAGCCGAACAGATTTCTCAAATATATTTTTGCTTTGTTAAGTGCGTTTTGCAGAT
>DYLN01000324.1 GCA_020722085.1 Melioribacter roseus | reverse complement strand
AATCTTCTACAAAATTCTGGCTCGCTGCAACAGGCAAGGCTTTGAATGTTGCCGGCAAAGGTGTAAGAAAAATCGCTCAAGTAGTGGAAGAAGTTAACCCTGGTAAACCAAAAGCTGTTGCCGTAACTCCTGAAGGTGTAATTCTTGATGCCACTGAAGTACTTGAAGCTGAAGCAAACCCTGGTAAAATTGCCAAGCTACAAGAAGGTCCTGCTGTAGAAGGCAGAGCTGCCGCTGCGGCTGAAGCAAAACCTGTTGTTGCAGAAGGTACAGGTAAATCAAAATATTGGCATGCAGACTATGTCGAGGATCTTAGCAGTACACAAATGATATTAGGAGTTCAAGCTTCAGTCAAGGGATCTACTACTTTAGGAAGTGCGTCAAAAGCTGAAGCTTGGAAAGCTGGAATGGCCTGGGTTGGGAAAAATCCAAAACCTATTTACAATGAATCTAATAAACTGATAGGTTATTCTAGTACAGACAAATCAAGAGCATTTAGATTGCATTATAAGCCTAGAGATGGGAAAGTCCGAGCAAATTTTCAAGAATTTACCCCTGTTCCTCAAAGGCAAAATGCAATGACAGAAGTCAAGAATGTTCATATTGATATTTTAGACTAATAAGAAATAAAGGAATGCTATGAAAGTTTCATTAGGTGCATTAACCAAGTTACACGAAGTTTGGAATGCCCCCGACAATTTTTACATCTATTTTCAACTAGATGTAGAATTTGAAGATAGTAAAAAAGGATATGAATTGTTCTCTTTCATTGTTGTAAGTCCAAAATGGCTTGAGACTTTTCTACATGAAAATGACATCGAATTAGGCCGTGGCTATATAATTATGAAGGATTTTGATATAAATTTATTAGAAAAAAAAATAAAGCATATTATATCAATATGTACTGCTAATAATATTTATGAAACAATAAATAATATATCAAAATTCTTTAGGTACGAAAACGATTGTTTATAAGATAACCAAAAAATACCTTTACAAAAAAGTCCAGGAGTTCCCCTGGGCTTTTTTATTCTTCACTCTACATAGAGGAAAATCTGCTCGACGCCCTTGAAACATCAACAGGTCT
>DYLN01000145.1 GCA_020722085.1 Melioribacter roseus | reverse complement strand
TGACTGTTACCATAGTGCAGTGTCGTCAAAATTGGTTGGTGCTAACGGTTTGCGGACTTGCGAAGGTGGCGATTTTAACCACAAAAAAATTCATACGAAGCACTGAACCACCACTTTTGCAAGCCCGCTGTTAGCTGCAGCTTTTCCCTAAACAGAAATCACTTCTCCTATTTAGGTACTTGCATGCTCCAGCAATGAAGTCCGCCTCCGTCATGATTAGTTTCCGCTGTGTTTATCTGGTAGATTTTTTTATCTGGAAAATATTGTTGTAATATTTGTTTCGCTTTCTCATCTTTTGTTTTAGAACTTTCAGGTTGTCCTTCTGTCCAGTATTTCGACTCAAACACTGTTTTGTTTGTAATTAAAAAATTAAGATAACTACTAGACGGTACAAAATGAACGGTGTCGCCAACCGAAAAGCTTTTTTGTTCAAAAAGAATTTGTCTTGAAAGGAATTTTATTTCATCATTTTTACTGGTTGTGTCTAATGCAAAAGTCATGTAATCAATATCAGGCACCGGCATTTTAACAATAGTGAATGGCTTTCCATCCTGGTCAGTAGCATTTTTCAAAATTTCATAATTTATTTTCATTCTCTCCAATGTTATTTTTTTTGCCGGGTCGTGTGCTGCTTCTAAGGAGTCGGGAAACGAAATTAAAATAGTGTTTTCATTTACGAAACGGCAAAACTCATCAAGGTGTCCTTTTACACCAACTCCGAAATAATTTTTCACTATCAATGTTCCCCATCCAGAGGGATCTTCTGCGGCACCTTCTTTTAACCATATTATCTTTTTTACATTAAGCACCTTTTTAAGTTCAGCCTCTTGTAACTCTTTAGACATATTTGGATTACGCTGCATGTTTACTGATTCAACTTGTAATATAGTTCCTTTACCATTTGTTTCAATAGCGCCGCCTTCATTAACCATCGCCGAGTTTATTACCGGATAATGAAATGTATTAAAATAAAGATTATTAAATAATTCCCTCTTTTGCTTATCTGCCTCAATGTAATTCTTGAATACAGGTTCAAAGTACCAGCCATACATATTCCAGGCAAAATTTACCAGCTTCTTTTCACCTAAACCATTTTTTAAAAAGATCACCCCGTCACGCTGGGCATAGCTAAATTCAGTTGATGAGGTCAAAAATTGAATAGAATCTAAGTTTACACCAACTGCAGATAATTTCTTTTTGTAAGTTTCCATCGTAGAATCGGAAACAAGACAGAATACTTTCATTTCTTTTGCGAGTTGACTTACCATTTCAAAAGTGGCAGCATCATCGGTACCCCCAACAATTATCCCTGTCTGTGGTTCCCACTCTGCTGGAAGATAAAATTCATTTTTATTTTCCTGGCTACACGAATAAAGAAGTGTAAGTAGTATGAAGTAAAATAAATAATTCAGCTTTTTCATATTTCTCCTGTTTAAAAGTGTCGTTTTAAGTTGCAGCTAACGGTTTGCGGCTACCAGTAGTTGGCGTTTTGGAACACTCAACTGTTTTAACCGAAAATGTTTATATAAAGATACAAAACTTTATATTACCTCGTCCGCGCCAATTACTGGTAGGTGCTGTTATGTACTGCCCTTCTTGTCTTGTCGTTGCAGATAGTCCGTTTTACTGGTGTCTTGATGCGTTGGGTCGGTGGTGGCTCTTTTACTTTTTTTTGTTTGTCTATGAAGTTGGCAAAAAAACAAAATGTGCCACTAGAAGCGTTGGCTTATGATGGCACATTTTTAATTTGTCGGTAGACTATTTATTTACTTTTCTTGATTAATGTATGAAAAGTAATTGCAACTGGCAAAAGAATAAACATCAGCCACACCCGGAAAATAACCATTGAATTCATTACATCTCTTCTAAATTCTTGCTCTGATAATTGCAAGGCTTTAATCATTGCTTCTTTTGTTAATTCAGTAGTTGTAAAAATTGTGACCGCTATTAGAACAGAGAATAAGAAAAGACGAAAAAAGAATTTTCGCCAAAATTTAAGTTGTTCAATGTTCACAGAATTAAGATTTTAATTGTTTCATCGCTGTTCCCCAATCTTCCAAGTGGTGTACAGAAGTCAATTTTCCATCTATTACGGGATGGAAATCAATAGACATAATTTTAAATGATTTTGTGCCGTCAGTTGGTGTACCCATAAAATCTCCGTTTGGTGTTCCACTTACTAAACTGCGAACTACATATTTGCTACCATCGTTGGCAATGTCTTGCGGTTCCCATTTCAAGTCTGGAATTAGTTTCCAAAAGAATTCAACTTGTCCCATTAAAGCAGGTTTTCCTTTGCTATCTACCGAACCATAGGAAATAAAATCATCGGCTAAAACTTCCGTCAATACTTTCGCTGGTGTTGTTTCGGTATTTACGGTTAATGCTTTCTTGTAAAATGCGGTTAACGCTTCTCTATTTTTGTCCATTTTTATTTTGTCCATTTTTAAAAATTAAGATGATTAATAATAGTGCAAAGATGAAGCGATTTCATTTTTTGCACAATGGACAAATCAGCCTAAATATAGCACTTTTGGGAATGTTACTTTTTGAGGTAAGTTTTTCTGAATTCTACCGGCGTAGTTTTAGTATTTTTTTTGAAGTAACGAACAAAATAAGCAGGATCTTCAAACCCCAATTCCTGTCCAATTTCTTTGATGGATGAATTGGTATGCACTAAAAGGCGTTTCGCTTCTAATAATATTCTGTCGTTAATAATTTCCTTTGGTGATTTACCTAAAACCTTTGTAGTGGCTTGCCCCAATCGCTTTTCAGAGATGAAAATAAGTTTAGCATAATCGTTTACACTTTTTAGTTTGGTGTAATTATTTTCTAATAAATCACGAAAAAGCAACGTATAATCAAAGTTTGCCCCTTTTTCCAATTCAGTAAAACCTCGTTTGCGTTTTTCTCTTTCAGCAAGAAGCAGAAAATTATGTAGCAAGTTTTTTAATAAAATATGTTTTGATTTATCAGCAGGTAAAATTAATTCTTGCGTAATGCTTTCGCAAATGTTAGAATATTTTTCAAGGTCAGTTTTTCCAGCTTAATTGTCGGCTTGCCTGCAAGGTCATTGAATAATATGCTACTTCTTAAAAACTTTGTGTCCGTTTCTGTCGTGCAAAAAAAAGTCTTCGGTAAAAATTAAAACTCGTCCATCATATTTTAGCAATTGGTCAAACTGATGCACTCGGTCTTTATCAATGAATAGCAAAGAATAAGGCTCAACCTTTATGGGCTCAAAATCTACAAAATGTGTCGGCTGACAATTTTCAAACAAAAAGATGTGATAAAAATTTGTCCAATGCGGCGTAACTAAATGGTCTTTGCTTACTGTTGTCAAAGTCTGTAAAGGCACAACTTCAATTTGAAGGTCTGCATTTTGTTTGAATTTCAGTTTTTTAATTTCGTCTGCCATTATATAGTTGAAAATGCAAAGATATTTTTTGTCGGTCGATTGATGTTTACAGGGTCACTGTTAGCATTACGCCTAACGGTTAGTATATGAAACGTTTGGGATTTCGAAGCACTTACCTGTCAAGTTACAAGTACTTTTGATACGGGCTGAAACGTTCGATAACCCACTGATTGCCAAATGTTTTATATACGATGTTAGCGGTTCGTTGTTTTCTTGTAATCCGTTATTTCATTTGAATGCTAAGAAATTAGAGTTTTGAAGCTACTTTTATTTGTTGTTGTACATGAGAAGGCATTTCATCGGCTATTTTTTTTACTACCAATTGCACCCAAAGAAAACTGAGCAATCCTTTCATTGTAATTGTATTGGTCAATTTTAATCCGTTTGATGTTTCTTCAATTCGGTGGTCATAGTACATTTTTGCCAATGGGAAATTTCCGGTTTCTAAACAATGCTTGTACTCTGTTACTTCCTGTAAATATACGGTTACAGTTCTTCCATTTTTGGGTTTTATTTGATAATGGTTTCCTGTCAGATACTTGCCTTCCAATTTTGCAAATTCAATTTCGTTGTTCCAAACGTGCCAGTGATTTACATCGGTAAACAGATTCCATATTTGTTCTTTAGAAACTTCTGTTGTTGTGATTGAGTATGATTTAGTCCACATATAATTTTATTTTTTTTGTCCTAATGAAAACCAATTGCCTGAATTGTCCTGAAACAAAGCTTCTATTCCATAAAACTCTTTGGTGGGTGATTTTTTGAAAATTACACCTTTGCTTTTAAGTTCTTCATATGTAGCGTAAATGTCGTTGCATTCAAAAACAGCAGCCCCAAACGTTCCCTTTTGAACAAGTTCTCTCATGGTTTTTAAAGTTTCTGCATCAAACATCTGACCTTCCACAAGAGGAAAAAGATTTATCTCAATGCCTTCTTGTTCTTTGGGAGAAACCGTTAACCAACGTACATTTGGTCCCATTGGCATATCTATAATTACTTTAAAGCCAAGTTTATTCACATAGAAATCATAAGCTTCATCCTGATTGAGTACATACACAAGTATGTGTTAATTTTGTTATCATTTTTAATTTTTTTTATGAGGTAAATTTACACAAATCATTTCTAATCTGTTTCTTGAAAATTGCTATTTTTCAACCAACCATTTTTACTTGCAATACAACCTGGAATAAATTTTAGTGGGTTAGTTGTCATTTCGGTTTGTCGTACTACCTGATTAGATAAAAATTCAGTTGGCGTTTTACCAATTGTACTTTTAAACAAACTGCTAAAGGAACTCAAACTTTCAAAGCCTACACGAAAACATACTTCTGAAACGGTCAAGCCATCAGATAAAAGTTGTTTTGCTTTATCAAGTCTAATATCTGTTAAATATCGGTGTGGAGTCTTACCATAGATTTGTTTGAATAGTCTTATAAAATGAAATTTTGAAAAACAGGCTTCGTCCGATATATTTTCAAGGTCTATGTTATCAGCGTAGTTTAAGTCAATGAAGAGTTTGGCTTGAACAATTCGTCTGTATAAATAAACTTTGGGATATTCTTTCGTTATCATATTATCGTCTGTTCAACGTTTGTTTAGTGTGATTAAGTTTCATTGTGGTTTGTTTGCCTATGTTCTATGATATGTTGGCTATTATTTTTTGTAGTGTTAAAATTGTGGTTTGATAATCTGTTTCTGAAATATCTGTAACTGCTTTTTTTTCTAAATTCTTGTTGAGTGTCAAAGCAAGAATAATATAAATCCTTTCCTTGGCTTGTCAAAATCAGTGCATTATTTTTAATCTCTGCTTGCCCTTTGTCAATGAATTTTTTCAAAATTGTTTCTACTGATTGATTGTCAGCAAGAGGTTCCATTAATTCAAGAATTTCATTTTTTAAAATTTCTGATTTTTCGTTGATTGAATTTAAAATCTGCCATTCAATTCTATTCAAACAGTGTTGGGATTGAATTTCATCTATTCCTTTTGTCAAACAGTTGTCTGCAAGTTTTAGATAGTATCCAATTGGTAGTCTTTTTTGTTGCATTTTATTTTATCTTTTTTTGTCTGCTTAAAGTTGTAAGGTATCGTTTTACAATGACCGCTAACGGTTAGTATATGAAACGTTTGGGATTTCGAAGCACTTACCTGTCAAGTTACAAATACTTTTGATACGAGCTGTACCGCTCGAATACGCACTGCACTGGCAATTAACTATACCGCTTGTTAGTGGCTGGCATTCTTTTCGCATTTTTAATAGTCTTGATAATTTTGTTTTCATTTTTTAATCTTCAATGTTGGGCAAATTATACTTAACACTCTTGTATTCCAATTCACCGTATGTAAAATCTCCTTTTGGTCTCTGATAAATTAGCTTTGCCTTGCTTGGCAATAAAAATCCGTTTATCATTTGGTAGTCTTCAACTGGAGTCTCCCAGGGATAACTGACGTATTTTTTACCATCTGTGTCGTAGCGGTCGTTGCTAATGAAGTTTACAAGTTCTCCCTTTTCATTGAAATAGAGCACAGCACTTATGCTGATACTTCCATTTTTAAATATTGCCTTTACCGTAGTGTCGTTTATATCTTCCCAGGTTATCCTACTGTCAATTAATGTTGCAGGGGCAATAAAACACATATCGTTTAACAGGGTAACAGTTTCTGCTTGATTCATTTTATCGCCCTTGGCATCCACAACTTTAAACCAATTCAAAAGTTTGACTTCAAATGTCGCAGTTTCGTTTTGGTATAGATGTAATCCTGTTGCGGGCAAACCCATTTTACTTGCGGTCATATAAAAATAACGTGACGGTTTATCGTAAAAGTTATATTGAACAGATTGTAACTTCATATAATCATCATCGGGCTTAGAACGCATTCCGCCTACAAATTCCGCCCTGAAATTCTTTACCTTCGGTTGTCCTACTGATTTAGTATAATGAAGATACTTCTGCACAATCATTGGTAAATGAGCAATGTCGATTTCAGTTAATATCTCAGTAGAAAGTGTATTGTTTTTTGAAAAATCAATTTTAACACGGCTTGTAAACTCATTGTTCAATAAATACGAACCCAAACTCACCAGAGCAACAATTAGGATTATCAAATTAGGGATAGTGCCAAACTTGGCTTCTTTCCAAAACATAAAAACAAGAATTTGTGAAACTGCCACAGCCATAAGTCCAACCAGCCAAGCATATTTGGAATTGAGTAAATACAAAATGCCATAAGACAAAAACAGAATTGATGCTGTGAGCCAAACAGAACCCATTGATTTGGAAATAGGAAGTGTCAATTCCTTTACTTCTTTAAAACCGAAGCCCTTTACAAATCCAAACAAGTGGATTAGTCCGTGAAATAAAACGATTATTAAAAATACTATTTTCATTGTTGTCTATTGTTTGTTGCTTTGTTTCCTATGCTTGCCACTAACTCCTTTATAGGTCTCACAAAACTATACAGATACAACCATCTTTAGTTGCATAGGTCTCATTAAAGTGAGTC
>DYLN01000021.1 GCA_020722085.1 Melioribacter roseus | reverse complement strand
TCTGAATGCAGATGAAATTGGAAATTATTTTTGCTTTCTATGAAAAAATTCTCAATAATCAATACTCAATAATCAATGTTCAATTGCTCTTGCCCTGACATTCCCCGCAGGCTTGCCTCGCTCTGCAGTTGGAGCGGGCGGGACAGGTTTGTAGGGGGATGCGTATTGAGAGTTGAGAATTGAAAATTGAATATTGAAAATTATTTTTGCTTTCTACGAAAAAATTCTCAATAATCAATAATCAATTTTCAATTGCCGGGATGATTGAAAGTTGAGAGTGGTGGAAAGTCCGGTCGCCTGGCTTTGCCGAAACGCCCGCCTCGGAGAGCCGGAGCGAGACGGGGTGAGAAGTCGGATTCATCCATCTTTGTGCGAAAAAATTGCGGTGAAACCCGCTTGTTCGATTACCTGTCGTGCTTTGTCTGCAATTATTTTGTTCTCAAATGCGAGCCTGAATGTGCCGCCGGTGCCGACACGCACTTTTAGTAGTTCGATATCTTTAATGTTAATTCCGGCTTTGTATAATTCCGTAGTAATTTTACTTAGCACACCTGGTTCGTCCTTAACTGATATAAAAATGTCAACGAGCGGATTTATAAATCCTTTGTTTGCTTTCGGTATTTCATCGCGTTTAATGCGTGCGTTTTCAAATCTTTGATGAATGCTTTCGTAATCATCTTTGTTAATCGAATTCCTCATTTGCTGCAGATCGTTTATGAAATTATCCACGGCAATATCGATGTTTCTTTTGTTATGTTTAAAGATATCTTCCCAAATAATAAAATCACTTGCAGCAATTCTTGTCATATCCCTGAAACCGCCTGCAGCGAAATCAAAAAAATTTTTGTCGCTGTCTTTTAAGCTTGCCGAATTAATTAAAGCAACGGATAATAATTGTGGGAGGTGACTTACCGATGCAATAATAATATCGTGTGCTTTCGGAGTTAAAAAGGTAATTCTTGCTCCTGTAAGTTTCAGTAAATTTATTAATGATTCTGTTACCGAGAATTTTTTTGCATCTTCATTTAAAATATAGATGCTGTTTTCGAACAAAAACGGATCGGAATTTTCATATCCGCCGGTTTCCTTGCCGGTCATCGGATGTCCGCCGATATAAAATCCCTTTCTCGGTTTTTCATTCCATGTATTCTGAAAAACAGTTTTTACGCCGCAAACGTCTGTAATAATTTGACCGGCATTTAATTTTTCTAAAAATTTTTTGAAATATTCCAGCGAAGCATCGACAGGCAGGCAAATAAAAATTACATCCGATTGTAAAGCTTCATCGGCGTTTTCACTGAATGAATCGATTACTCCATCTTCAAAAGCTTTTTCCAATACTGCTTTTCTGTCGAATCCATGAATAGAAAGATTTTTTTTATTCTGTTTAAACGCTTTTGCCAGCGAGCCGCCGATGAGTCCCAAACCAAGTATGGATATTTTTTTTATTTCCACTTAAATCTTCCTGCCGATTGCTTGTGCAATTAATTTAAGTTCGTCGACCAATTTTAGAAATGTATTCGGCAGCAAAGCCTGCGGGCCGTCGGACAAAGCATTTTCTGGGTCGTCGTGAATTTCTATCATTATACCGTCAGCACCGGCAGCTATTGCGGCTCTTGCCATCGGCGGAACCTGATCACGTATTCCTGTTGCGTGCGAAGGATCTGCAATTACAGGCAAATGGCTTTTTTTATGAACTACCGGAATTGCCGACAGATCAAATGTATTTCGTGTGTAAGTTTCAAATGTACGGATTCCTCTTTCACACAAAAGAACTTTTCTGTTTCCGTTAGATAAAATATATTCGGCAGACATCAGCCATTCTTCAATTGTCGCAGCAATCCCTCTTTTTAGCATTACCGGCTTGTCAACTTTGCCAAGTTCTTTAATCAAAGCGAAATTTTGCATGTTGCGCGCACCGACCTGAAAAATATCGGTGTATTTACCAATTAAATCGATGTGATCAATCTGCATCACTTCGGTTATTACGAGTAAATTAAACTCATCTGCTGCTGCACGAATTAATTTCAGTCCTTCTTCGCCTAATCCTTGAAAAGAGTAAGGAGAAGTTCTCGGTTTAAATGCACCGCCACGTAAAATTTTAGCACCTGAATCCGCAACAATTTTTGCGAGCCGGAATATTTGATCTTCATTTTCAATCGAACACGGTCCGGCTATTAATGCAATTTGATTGCCGCCTATCTCAACATCTTTAATTTTAATTAGGCTATTTTCTTCGTGGAAATTTCTGCTGGTAAGTTTGTATGGGGTGGTTACACGATATACATCTGCAACACCGTCTAAAATTTTAACTTTGCGGGTATCGAAATCCGGCTGAACTCCGATAGCACCTAAAATTGTTTTTTCAACACCCACAGATTTGTGAACTTGAAATCCGTAGCTTTCAAGTGTATGAATTATTTTATCTACTTGTTCGGATGATATGTTTTTCTCAAGTATTACTACCACGTTATTCTCCATATTTTATTCGTGAAATTTTTTCTCTCCAGCTCTAATTTCTACTGGTATGTAATCTTCTTTTGTAGGTATTGCACAGGAATATTCTGGACTGTATGCACAGTACGGATTGTAGGCTAAGTTAAAATCAATTGTGTAGACGTAATCCGGGTTGTCTGATTTTTCGAAATCGATGTATCTTCCTACACCGTAAGATTCTTCGTTTGTTGTCTTATCCGTAAACCAAATGCTGTAATAGGTTTCTCCGTTAACGGCTTTCCCTTCATAAACATTTATGTTTAGCGGCTCTTCATGCTTAGGGAATTTTATTTTAACATAACCGTATTTCACTACTTTTCTTGGTTCTCCTTTTGTACCGTATATAGTGATTGTATCTTTTGGATTATATTCGTAAAGTTTACTTTTAAATACAAATGCCGGATCTACATCGAAATAATTCAAATCGTGAAATTCCATTTTCCTTTTATAATTGAAAGGGGAATTGGGATTGTCTTTCATGTATTCGTTTTTATCATGTCGTTCCTTTTCGATCCCAGCAATGTATTCTTTTTGTTCGGGGGAGTAATTTTTTTGACAGCCTGTGGATAGAAATAGAACACAGATAACGCAGATAGGACTGATATACGCAGATACATAGGTGAGAATTTGTGTCCTGATATTTTTAATCTTTTTTCTCATCAACCTTCTTTTTCAATTCGTTTAATTTGTTAAGTGCTTCAAGAGGAGTTAAGTTATCAAGCGAGATATCGGAAATTTCTTTTCGCAGCCGGTCGTCTTTTATTTCAAACATATTAATTTGCATATCATCCTGGTTTTTGAACTTCGCAAGTTTTGCTTTCTTTATTTCGTATGGAGTTAATTCTTTGCTTTCAAGATTAAAGAGAATTTCCTTAGCGCGGTCGGTAACAAAATTCGGAAGACCCGCCATTTGTGCAACCTGAATTCCGTAACTATGATCGGCTCCGCCGGATGAAACTTTGTGAAGAAATATTACTTTGTCGCCGTATTCTCTCACTTCAACTTTATAATTTTTTATTCTCGGGAAAATTGAAGCCATCTCATTCAATTCGTGGTAGTGGGTTGCAAAAAGCGTTTTTGCCTGGACAACCGGATTTTCATGAAGATATTCTGTTATTGCCCATGCAATTGAAATGCCGTCAAATGTGCTTGTACCTCTCCCGATTTCATCTAACAGAATCAAACTTTTGTTTGTAGCATTATTTAAGATGTTTGCAGCTTCCTGCATTTCTACAAGAAAAGTACTTTCACCGGCAATGATATTGTCGCTTGCACCAACACGTGTATAAATTCTATCAACCAATCCAATCGAAGCTTCTTTAGCCGGAATAAACGAACCGGTCTGAGCCATAAGAACAAGCAAGCCTGTCTGACGAAGGTAAACGGATTTGCCAGCCATGTTCGGTCCGGTTAAAATTATGATTTGATCGTCGCTGCACGAAAGTCTGCAGCTATTTGGAACGAATTTTTCACCAGGCGGCATTATTCGTTCAACTACCGGATGCCGTCCGTCGACAATTTCAATTGTGTCGGTTTCGTTTAAAGTCGGCTTAACATAATTATACTGATCAGCGCATTCCGCCAATGACTGATAGCAGTCAACCATTGCAATCAGTCTTGCATTTTCCTGAATAATTTCTGCGCTTGCTGCCGCATAATTTCTTACTTCATCAAAAAGCTGAGATTCAAGACCGGCAATGTTTTCCTGTGCATTTAAAATTTTGTCTTCATATTCTTTTAATTCCGGCGTAATATATCTCTCGCTGTTTACGAGAGTTTGTTTACGGATGTAATTAGCCGGCACCTTCTCTTTATGTGCGTTGCTGATTTCGATGTAATAGCCGAAAACTTTATTGTAGCTTACTTTTAAAGAAGGGATTTTTGTTCGTTCTCTTTCGGATTTTTGAAGTGCCGCGATCCAATCTTTGGCGTGGGAAGAAAGATCACGCAGTTCATCCAGTTCGGCACTGTAGCCGTAACGGATTATTCCTTCTTCGTTAAAACTTGCCGGCGGGTTATCACTTATTGCCAGTTCAATTTTTTCTACAACATTTTCGAGCGGTTTCAGTCTCTCATTTATTTGACTTAATGTTTCGCAGTCTGCCTGGTCGAGGAGTTGTTTTAAGAGCGGAATTTTTTTGAGTGAAGTTTTTAGAAAAACTAATTCACGTGGATTTACCCTTCCGGTACAAACTTTTGAAGTTAGTCTTTCTAAATCTCCAATCTCTTTTAATTCATTTTGAATATTTTTACGGAGATGTTTTTTATTAAAAAGTTCCTCAACACTTTCCTGACGTTTTAATATCGGGGTTAATTTTCGCAGCGGGGCAGTGATCCATTTTTTGAGCATGCGTCCGCCCATGGGTGTAAGAGTTTTATCAAGTATGGAAATTAACGAGCCTTCACGTTCGCCTTCCTGCATGGTGTACATTATTTCGAGATTTCTTTTTGTCGAATTGTCCAGCATCATATAATCGGAAGGATTGTAAAGGGAGATTTTATTTATATGTATGAGTGCGACTTTTTGTGTTTCTTTGAGATAATTTAATACGGCTCCCGCTGCACAAATTCCAGCCCTCAGTTTTTCAATACCGAAACCTTTTAGCGTTTTTGTGTTGAAATGATTGAGAAGAAGTTCATTCCCGAAATCAAAAGTAAAAATCCAATCATCTAGTTTTGTAATTCTGCAGTTGGGGGAAAATTTTTGAATTAAAGGCTCCAGTTCGTTTTTATTTTTTTTCGGTATTAAAATTTCGGAAGGATTGATAAGTCCAAGCTGCTCTTTTATTTCATTTCTGTAAACTTCGTAAGCAAAAAATTCACCGGTGGAAACATCGCTGAAAGACAAACCGGCAATTTCATCTTCAAGATAAATTGCAAGCAGATAATTATTTTTTTTGTGGTCGAGCAGGCGGTCGGATAATGCGACACCGGGTGTTACGACTTCAATTACTTCGCGCTTAACAATTCCTTTTGCAAATTTCGGATTTTCCATTTGCTCGCAGATTGCCACACGATAGCCAGCTCTAACAAGTTTTGGGAGGTATGAATCAATTGCGTGGTGGGGAAAGCCGGCAAGCGGTACTTCGCCGGCGGCACCGTTTGCACGTTTGGTCAAAGTAATCCCCAGAACCTTGGAAGCAGTTTTTGCATCTTCTTCAAAAGTCTCAAAAAAATCACCTACCCTGAATAACAAAATTGTATCTGGATAGCTTTGTTTGATCTTACTGTATTGCGTCATTAAGGGAGTAATTGACATACTTAATTGAAATTATTTTATGAAAATATACAAAAAAATCCTACTACATTGGTTACGTTCAATTTATTTGAAGCCTCTGGAAAATTGTCAATAGCACACGAATAACACGCTTGCATCTCATAACGCCATTTCGGTTTGCGGGCACAGTTAATTAGATTAACACAGATATATAATCAGTGAAAATTAGTCAAATCTGTGTCATTTGTGTTCCATTAAAAATATCTAGAACCTTTATTAGTCAATTTTTTAGAAGTCTCTTATTCATCAATGCAATCGTGTTTTAGTATGCCTTTCCATCAATTTATCTGTTATATCTTTCAGCTCTATCCCTTTATCAACTAACATGACAAATAGATGATACATTAAATCAGAAACTTCATTAACGATTTCATCTTTGTTATTGTTCTTAGCGGCAATGACGGTTTCTATTGCTTCTTCTCCGACTTTTTGAATAATTCTGTTAGAACCTTCTTTAAAAAGCTTTGTTGTGTACGAATTTTCCGGCAGTTCTTTCTTCCTCGATTGAATCAACTCGAACAAATGTTTTAAAAACTTTAGATTGTTTTTCTCCAGTCCAAAGCATGAATAATTTCCGGTGTGGCAGGTTGGTCCTTCAGGCGAAGCATAAATAAGCAGTGTGTCGTCATCGCAGTCGGGGAGGATACTTACTAGTTTCAAATAGTTCCCGGACGTCTCACCTTTAGTCCATAAAGCATTTTTTGTCCTGCTGAAAAAAGTAACCAGATTAGTATCCAGAGTTTTCTGAAGAGAATCGCGATTCATAAATCCGAGCATAAGAACCTGCCCGGTGTTTTCATCAACAACGATTGCCGGTATAAGTCCGCTGCCTTTATCAAAGTTGAGTTTTTCAATTTCTATCATAACCTGATCCTTATATTATTATCTGCAAGATATTTTTTTAATTCAAGAATATTTAACTCTTTGTAATGAAATAAACCTGCAGCAAGGCATGCATCGACCCCTGCTTTTTCGAAAGCTTCGAGGAAATGTTCTTTTTTGCCTGCACCGCCGCTTGCAATCACAGGAATTGTAACCAAGTTTACAACGGCACTTAAAAATTCTACATTATACCCTTGCCGTGTTCCGTCGTGATCAATTGAAGTGAGCAGAATTTCGCCGGCGCCGCGCTCACATACTTCTTTGCACCAGCTTAATCCTTCAAGAGCTGTAGGTTGTTTTCCTCCTTTGATGTAAACTTTTTGTCCGCCGTTTGTTTTTTTAATATCTATTGCTGCTACTACAGCCTGACTTCCGAATTTTTTAGAAGCTTCGTCTATTAAATTTGGATTTTGAACAATTGCAGAATTCAAAGAAACTTTATCCGCACCCGCATTCAATAAATTTTCAATATCATTTATTGATGAAATTCCACCGCCGACTGTAAAAGGGATTCTAATAACGCGGCCAACTTCTTTTACCAGTTCGATTAGAGTCTTTCGTTTTTCTTCTGTTGCGGTGATATCAAGAAAAACCAATTCATCTGCACCTTCTTTGTAATACCTGTAAGCAAGTTCAACAGCAGAGCCGCTGTCATGCAGATTTACAAATTTAGTCCCTTTTACGACGCGTCCATCTTTTACATCAAGACAGGGTATTATTCTTTTAGCCAGCAAATTTTTTCAACTCCTCGAGTGTTATTTTGTTTTCATAAATTGCTTTTCCCACGACACATGCGTGCATGTCAATTTTTTCGAGTTCAATCAGATCATTCACAGAACCGATACCGCCGGATGCAATTAAATTAATTTGCGGATACTTATTTAAGACCTTCTTATAAAATTCAATTCCGGGACCTTCTAATGTTCCATCTTTCGAAATATCTGTACAAAGAAAATGTTTTATTCCTTTTGAAAGACAATAATCGATATGATCCCATAAACTTGTCTGGCTTTTTTGTGTCCAGCCTTTAATCAAAACTATTTCATTTTGAACATCTATAGCTGCGGTAATTTTTTCACTGCCGAATTCATCAATAGTTTTTTCAAAATCTTTTTTATTTGTTATGCTCATCGTACCTATGATAATACGGTCAATTCCATTTTCGAGAATATTTTTGGCGCTCTCGTAAGTTTTTATTCCGCCGCCAAATTGGATTTTTAATTTTGTTTTGTTTTTTATTTCACCCAATATTTTTTGTATTGATATTTTCCCGTCAACAGAAGCAGCAAGATCAACAATGTGAATCCATGGAAAAGAATTTTGTGAAAAGCTCTTTGCGGTTTCGAATGGATTGCTGCTGTAAATTTTTATTTGATTAAAATCACCTTTAAGCAGCCGTACTACTTTTCCTTCATAAATATCAATTGCAGGTATAGCTAACATTTTTCTATAAAATTTTTGAGTAATTTAATTCCTGCTTCACCCGATTTTTCTGGATGGAACTGCACGCCATAAAAATTTTCTTTTTGAACTGCTGCTGAAAAATCAATATCATAGTTACACAGCGCTGATGAAAATTTATTCCCTGGCACGTAAAACGAGTTGGCAAAATAAAAAGAAGACCCGTTTTCAATTTCTTCAAATAATTTCGATCCTTTGTTAAAGCTGACTTTATTCCAGCCCATGTGAGGAACTTTCACTTTTGCTGAATTAAATTTTTTTGAAACAGCCGGAATAATTCCGAGGCATTCAACATTACCTTCTTCGGAATAGTCGCATAAAAGCTGCATTCCAAGACAAATTCCCAGAAAAGGTTTTTTGCAGTTTTTAATTACTTCAAACAGACCATGTGAACGTATATTATTCATAGCCGAAGATGCTTCGCCGACTCCCGGGAAAATTATTTTTTTACTTTCGTTTATTTCTTTCGCATTATTTGTAACAATGAATTTCACATTCAATTCTTCAAGTGCATTGATAACCGATTGAATATTGCCAGCGCCGTAATCAATTATTGCTGTCATAAAATACCTTTTGTTGATGGTAAAGTTTTTTTACTGCGCGGGTCAAACTTAAATGCTTCGTTTAAAGATTTTGCAACGGCTTTAAACATCGATTCAATTTTGTGATGATCGTTTTCGCCCGAGGTTTTTATATAAATATTTGCCCGCAATCCATGTGCGAACGATTTGAAAAATTCTTTTGTTAATTCTGTAGGGAAGTCACCGACAAATTCTCTATTAAATTTACATTTGAATACGAGGAAAGGTCTGCCGCCCAAATCGATTGCGCATTCGGTAACCGAATCATCCATCGGCAGTAAAAATCCGTACCGTGCGATGCCGCGTTTATCCCCCAAAGCTTTGTTGATTGCCTCACCTAACCCGATTCCAGCATCTTCTACGGTATGATGTTCATCAACATACAGATCACCTTTAACATTTAGAGTTAAATCAATATTGGAATGTTTTGCAAGTTGTTCGAGCATGTGATTGAAGAAGCCGAGTCCGGTGTTGATTTTGTATTTGCCGGAACCGTCAAGATTTATTGAAATCTTGATTGACGTTTCTTTGGTGATTCGTTCGTATTTGGTTTTTCGTTCTTTAGTTTCGGCTTTCATAATAATTTTTTCAATTCATTAATAAACTTTTGGTTTTCTTCTTCGGTGCCTACAGTTACACGAAGGCAGCCTTTAACCTGGCTGCTTCTGTCCCGCACGATAATTCCTTTTTTTGCAAGATTTGTATAAACTTCTTTAGGATTTTCAACTTCGAACAACAAAAAATTTGCGTCCGACGGGTATATTTTTTTGACGCCGTTTATTTTGTTCAATTCATCGCTCAAAAATTTTCTTTGTAAAATTATTTTACTTTTTAATTTTTCTTTTTTCTCCGTTTTATTTAATGCTTCGATTATTTTCGAGGAAGTAAGCTTATTTAAATTATACGGCAGCTTTATTTTATAAAAATATTTAATGATTTCTTTGTCGGCAATGCAGTAACCGCATCTAATTCCTGCTAAACCCCATGCTTTCGAAAACGTTCTGAGCAGAATAATATTGGTTGTTTCGCCGGCTTCGGTTAAGTCTGTTTTTTCTTCGGCAAAATCATAATATGCCTGGTCCACAACAACAATAACAGAAAATTCTTTTGCAAGTTTTATAATTGAGGTTGCATCTATCAAATTACTTGTAGGATTATTTGGCGAGCAGAGGAAAATCATTTTTATTTTATTGTCGAAAGATTTTTTAACTGCTTCAAAGTCAATTTGAAATTCTTTTGACAACGGAACTTTTACAACATTGACGTCATTAATATTACAAGCGACTTCATACATTCCGTAAGTCGGCTCTAAAATCATCGCCTTATCACTCCCGGGATTACAAAATATCCTAATAACAAGATCGATTATCTCATCTGAGCCGACCCCAATAAAAAGCCGCTGCGGACTGATTCCCAGATAGCCGGATAATTTTTCTTTAAGGGCTCTGTGATTTGGGTCGGGATACCTATTGAGCATCAAACCGTCGTCGTCGATCACGCTTCCGAAAGCATTTTCGTTTGCATCAAGCAGCACAGCAGATTCTTCGGAAGGAAGGTGGGATTCCCTTGCCGAAGAGTAAGGCTGCAATTTTTTAATATTTTCTCTCACTAAGTTTTCGATGTTCATTTTGAAATCCTTATCTTAACAGCGTTTGCATGAGCCTGCAGCTTTTCCTGTTCTGCTAATTTTATTACTGCAGGTGAAATTTTTTCGAATCCTTTTTTTGAAACTTCCTGAAATGTAATTGATTTCATGAATGATTCAACACTAACGCCGCCGATTGCTTTTGAATAACCTGAAGTCGGCAGCGAATGATTAGTGCCGGAAGCATAATCACCCAGACTTTCCGTTGAGTATTCACCTATGAAAACCGAGCCGGCATTTTTTATTTTGCCGGTTATTTTTTTTGCGTTTCTCAAATTTAGAATTAAATGTTCTGGTGCATAATTGTTGGAAAGAGAAATTGCATCATCGATCTTATCAACGAGTAAAATGAAAGAAGATTTTAAACATGCTTCTGCAATTTTTCTTCTAGGCAATGTCTGAATCTGTTTATTAATTTCATTACTTACTTTTTCAGCAAATTTTTCATCGGTAGTAATTAAAATTACCTGCGAATCTTTTCCATGTTCAGCTTGAGATAGAAGATCGGCAGCAATAAAAGAAGGATTTGCAAATTTATCGGCAATAATAAGAAGTTCGCTCGGACCTGCCGGCATGTCTATCATACTTCCAGCGGAATCGATGCTTACTAAACTTTTTGCTGCTGTTACAAATTGATTACCTGGTCCGAAAATTTTATCAACTTTTTTAATTGAATTTGTACCGTAAGCCATCAGTCCTACCGCCTGAACGCCGCCGATATTGTAAAATTCGTTAACGCCGCACTTGAGGACAGAATAAGCTAATGCTGGACTTACCTTGTTGTCTTTTAGTCTGCAGCATGCTACAACACGCCTACAGCCGGCAATTTTTGCCGGAATGCCAAGCATCAGCATCGTAGAAAAAAGTTCTGCACTTCCGCCTGGAATATACAATCCAACATTTTCAATGGGGATAAAACTTCTTCTGCATTTTATACCTCCGGCAGTTTCAAGAGTGTAGCTTTTAGGCTTTTGCCGCTTATGAAATTTATAAATATTGCTGAAGGCAGTATCTATTGCTTGTTTTAATTCTTTGTCGATATTCTTAGCAGCTTCAGTGATTTTTGTTTGATGAATTAAAAAACTTTTTCCATTAAAGTCGTCAAATTTTTTTGCGTACTTAAACAGAGCCCTATTACCGTTTTGTTTAATATCCTCAAGTATCGGTTTAACGATTTTCTGAATTCGACTGCTGTCAACTGCTGGTCTTGAAAAAAGCCGGTTAAGAGTTTTGTCTGAAATATTTTTTAACGAGTATGTTTTCATAAAATCATATTATCAATTGTTAGAAGTAAAATATCTGATGCGCCGGCGTTCTTCAGATTTCGAAGTATATCCCAGAATTTTTCAGAGGGGATTACTGCGTGAACCGCAACCATGCTTTCATCTGCAAGCGGAAGTATTGTTGGACTTTTGAGAGCTGGCAGCACACCTTTTATTTTTTCGATTGATGTTTTCGGCGCATTCATCATTAAATACTTAGACGATTTTGCTTTTAATGCCGAATCAATACGAAAAAGCAGTTCTTCAAATACAGGATTCTTTTTTAAATCTTTATGGATTGATTTATTTGCAATCAACACTGCTTCGGATTCAAATACATCGAAAGACTTTTTGAGCTTGTGAAGTTTTAGTGTGTTGCCTGTTGAGACCAAGTCGCATATCGCATCTGCAATGCCGAGCGATGGGGCTGTTTCTACCGAACCGCTGATTTCAACTATGGTCGCATTAAGATTATTTTTTCTCAAAAAATCTCCCAGCAAATTGGGATATGATGTAGCAATTCTTTGATTGTTAAATTCTTTCAGTTCTTTTACTTCTTTGTTTTCCGGTACTGCAAGCGAGAATTTGCATTTTCCGAATCCAAGTTTTCTTATAATTTCTGCGTCTGCTTTTTTTTCATAAAAAACATTTTCTCCAACAATGCCGATATCCGCAACGCCGTCCTTAACATACTCTGGAATGTCATCATCCCTTAAATAAATAATATCCATATCGAAATTCTGCACAGAAATTATAAGCCGGTCGTTGTAATCTTCAATTTCGAGTCCCGCCGTTCGCAGCAGTTGAATTGACTTTTGTGTTAATCTGCCGCTCTTTTGAATTGCAAGTTTTAAATTTCCATTTAGCATAATAACTCCATATAACAAAAAACCCCGACTTGCGCCGGGGTTCTAATAAAAATTATGATAATCTAATTAAACTAATCCGACGCCTCTTCGAGGAAGTAAATAATGATGATGATAATATGTGCGGATCAATTTTGCCATTTTTAAATCATTTTGTTGTGCTAAAATAAACAATTTACAATGAATGTCAATCTCATTTAAGAAATTTCATCTTTTTGAAAGATGAAATCTTGAATTCTTTTGTGAGCCGAACAACCTAATCATCGATGTCTTAAAGTGGAAAATCGTTCTTGCATACGATACTACGCAAACTAAAAAAACAGGCTCAGTATATTTTTTACTACTTTGAAGCTAATTGATTGTCGAGATTTAGGGGCATTTTTATTTATATTTATTCAAGTTGACCGCCTATTTTAAAGACATAATTTAGCCGAGAATTTCGCTAATTTTCGTTGATTAAATTTTTACATTTTTAAGATGGTTTGTGTTTATTAGTGTAATTAGCGGCTTATTTCAAAGAATTTTTTATTTGGCGGTCTACTTAAGTATATTTAATTACCAAATCAATTGATATAAGATGTTATTAACAATCACATCTAAATATTTCATTGCATCTAATTTTTCCCAATTGAAGCAGCCGAAATTTGAGTTTCACATTGCTAAAGAGATTAGAGAAAAGTACCAATTTGATAATGAACTTTTTTCGATAACAGGCAATGTGATCTTTTCCGATTTTAAGTCTGTACGTCTCTTCGTTCAAAAGATTAATTCAAAAAGAAACGTAAGCGAGCATGTTAAAGCCGGGGAAGTAAATGCAATGGGACTCATAGACGAGATTTATCATTTTTTATTAAGAGAATATGAAACCAATGTTAATCCTAATGTATTTAAAAGAGCTGTCGAATATTTAAGTGATGAAATCGGAGACGAGCAATTACAAAAGCTGCTTTTTAATTTTAACGAAATTTTTCCGCCGTTGGATGTTTACAACCGCAAGATCGGAATTTTTGATTACCTGAACGGGTTCACCGAAAGTAAACCTAATATTGAAATTGTACTCGAAGAGTTGTTGCTTCTTTATTTTGCAAATATAAATTCTGCAAACGCAAGACTTAAAGAATTGTTTGACGCTGGATATCTTTCCGATACAAAGATTTTCGATAAAACTATTAATAAACTTGATAAGTTTTTTCAGGAAGAGAAAAAATTTGGTCCCGACAGCCAGGATATATTTTCATTCTTAAAAACCCCGATACTTCAGAGTCCCGATAATTTTGAATTCCAGCTCGATTTTATTTTTGAACGGTGGGGAGTGTTGATCAAAGAAAAGTTCGGGAAGAGAATTTTGCAGAGCAGGGATTTGATAAAAGAAGATTACCGCTTTGAATTTTTTGGGGGAGACGGAGCGCCGACAGTTGTTCCTAAATTCAAAGGTAAGATGGAAGACGCCGGTTTCTTATCGTTAGGAAAATCGGGTTATAGATATGCAGAGGATATTTGGAAAGACTACGAAGAATTGAAAAATTTTACGCCGGATATTGACTGGATGCCAAAAGTTGTTCTTCTTGCAAAAAATACTTACGTGTGGCTCGATCAATTGTCAAAGAAATATCAACGGCACATAAGAAGTCTAGATCAAATTCCAGATGAAGAACTCGACCAGCTTGCTGCTTGGGGATTTAATGGATTATGGTTGATTGGAATTTGGGAGAGAAGTAATGCATCAAAAAAAATTAAACATATATTAGGAAATATTGATGCTGTTGCCTCTGCATATTCGCTGTATGATTATCAAATTGCTGTAGATCTTGGCGGAGAAAATGCTTACAATAATTTGAATGAGCGAGCACGTAAAAGAGGAATTCGTCTTGCAAGTGATATGGTGCCGAATCATACCGGAATATTTTCAAAGTGGGTTATCGAGCATCCTGAATATTTTATTCAAACAAATTATCCGCCGTTTCCGAATTATAGCTTTACAGGACCGGATCTTTCCGATGACCCTTCAATTCAGATCAGAATAGAAGACCGCTACTGGAATCGTTCTGATGCTGCTGTTGTTTTTCAGAGAATTAATAATAGAAGCGGTGAAGTACGGTATATTTATCATGGCAATGACGGGACAAATATGCCCTGGAACGATACTGCACAACTTGATATGATTAAGCTTGAAGTACGGGAAGCGGTAATTCAAAAAATATTAGAGGTTGCAAGAAAGTTTTCCATCATTCGCTTCGATGCTGCAATGACTCTAACCAAGCGACATTTCTCACGATTATGGTATCCGGCTCCGGGTAAAGGCGGCGATATTCCGTCACGTTCGGATTTCTCCATGGATCAAAATGATTTTGATAAACTATTTCCAAAAGAGTTTTGGCGCGAAGTTGTGGATAGAATTAACTCCGAGATGCCGGATACCTTGCTGCTTGCCGAAGCTTTCTGGCTAATGGAAGGTTATTTTGTTCGAACTCTTGGCATGCACAGAGTTTACAATTCTGCTTTCATGCACATGATGATGAAAGAAGAAAATGCAAAATACCGGGGCCTAATTTCGAATACTCTTGAATTCGAGCCGGAAATTTTGAAACGGTACGTTAACTTTATGAGCAATCCCGATGAAGAAACTGCTATAAAGCAATTCGGTACAGACGATAAATATTTTGGTGTGTGTGTTTTAATGGTAACATTACCCGGACTGCCGATGTTTGCACACGGACAAATAGAAGGCTTTACTGAAAAATATGGGATGGAATACCAGCGCGCATACTATTACGAAGCACCGCAGCAATGGTTGGTGGAAAGACACGAAAGAGAAATATTTCCTCTCTTAAAGAAACGTTATTTGTTTGCCGGTGTAGAAAATTTTTGGCTGTTCGATTTTATTGACAGCAACGGAAATGTCAATGAAAATGTTTTTGCTTACACTAATATGGAGCACGGCGAGCGTACGCTGGTTTTTTATAATAATAAATATGAATACACAGCCGGTAAAATTTATCGTTCAACTGCTAAACTTGTAAACGATAAACAGCAGACAAAGACTTTTGCGGAGGCATTGGATCTTAAACCCTCTAAGAACTATTTTTATTTATTCCGAGAACATGTATCCAATATGGAATTTGTTAAATCAGGTGAAGATTTTTTTAGGAACGGATTTGAAACTGAGCTGCACGCTTTCAAACATCAGGTGTATTTCGGTTTCAAAGAAATTTATGATGATAAAGGGGATTTCGATAAATTGATTAAAAAATTGCAAGGTAGAGGGGTGCCAAGTATTTCGAGAGCTTTAGCTGAAATAAAACTTGAACCGGTCCATTCTGCATTTGAACAAATGTTTGATGAAGAATCTATAGAAGGATTTATTAAAACTTGCGTCCTTAACGGGAATGAAAAGAAAGGGAAAAAAGATAAGGCAATATTTATTGATAAAAAGTTTAGCCGGCTGTTAAAAAGTATTAATGAACATTTCGGTTTTATCGATGGTACTAAAGAAATATTAAATCAATTTGATAATCAAATTATTGCCGTAAAAAAAATAAATAACATTTTAGAACGGAATTTCGAGATAGATAACAACCGGTTGAACCATGAACTTCATAAAGCGATAGTTATGAGCGTCGATACGAATTATAAAGAGAATTCGGTTCTTTTTATAATGTGGTTAATTATTTCGAGCATAGAGAAAACAATAGCTCAAGGAGAATTTGTTACTAACAAAGATTTTATCGATGAATTGCTGCTCGATAAGCCAATCAGAAATATTTTGAAAAGATTAGGCAGAGGTGAAGCAGAAGTTTACCACGAATTATTGCTTTTGAATTGTTTACGGGAAACCTCTGAAGTGTGTGTAAGTATTTTTGATAATAATGTTGTGAATGATTTATTAATTCAACCTACCGGTTATGGCAAGTTGATTGATATTCTTGAGAAACCGGTTATCAAAAAATTTATCGGCGTAAATGAATACGAAGGAATTATTTATTACAGCAAAGAAAATTTTGAAGTGCTGCTAAACTGGTTGTTCTCGCTTTATCTCATTTACAAAATCGATGAAGAGAGTATCCGACATCAGAGTGATAATGATTCTACGGAAAGAGTAACCCTGATAAAAGAAACTTTTGAGAAGTATCGCAATGTAAAGAGATTATCGGATGAATCGGGTTATAAATACGAAATATTTATTTCGAAACTAGTTAATAATTAGATTGAATGAAAGATGAAAAATATTATTATCTGAAAAAATTTATTTCATCACTTAGAACTAACATTGATAAATTGACGACAAACAATTATTCCTCTCATACAAAAATTTTTTTCTAAGAATCGCAAACGCGCAGATTGCTAAATTATACTCTCAATCTGATCCAATTGGTGCGAAGATTGCAAAGTATTATATTAGCAGATAATTTTGTTGCAGAGTATAAACGCTTATTACTATATGGTAAAGTTAAAGAACCGCTATATAGTAATTACACAAAAAAGCTTGCTGAAGGAGTAAGGTATTTGAAATGAATACTTCACTAACTATAAAAATTTCTAATCCGTTCTAATTAATAACTATACTTTCTTTTTCAATTTCCTTAATAAAATCATTCCCTTCCAGATATTCACGAGTGGGATAAGGATGTGTTTCGATAGTTGGATACTTTATATTAATCTTAGAATATAGTTTTAGATTTTCAAAAACATTGTTTGTAAACTGGTCTGAAACTAGTAACAGATCTATATCGGAATATTCTGAAGCGTTCCCCTTAGCATAAGAGCCGAATAAAAGTATTCTATAAAAGGTAAGACCTTTTGAACGGCATTCATTAATAAAATCGGTAGCCGTTTTTATAGCAAATTCTCTTGTAGGCATAACTTAATCTCTTTGGTTCTTGTTAGAATTTCATGGGTAAAATCATAACTGCATATTTCTTGTATTTTTGTGATGTACTCTGGGTACCTTCCTTCCAATTGGAAACGATTCAAATTAAGTAAGAACTCACTCTGTTCTTCTGAAAGTTTTAAGGGAGTTTGTGATAAAATAAAGTTCAAATTATGTGTTTTGGGTGGGATGTTTTGCTGATTGTACTTAATCCATAAAGCTTTAGATATTTTTTCAATTACTAAATGGGCGAAAAATAAAGACTGAAGATATTTTTTCCCCTTAAATAAAGTGTCAACTGCTTCCCAGTCATCCTCAGCTTGATTTAACCAATAGTTAATATGTTCTTCTTTAGTTTTCATACAGTATAAAATTAACAATATTTTTTTTGTGAAGCTATTTTTAACACTTTTTTAGTCTTTTAATCAAATCTTTAAAAAATCTAAAAAAAGTTTTCCGCGAAACAACCTATGCGTGGAAATATTAATAGTGATAAACACACCGGAGGGACAATCATCGGTGATAATGCGGGTGCGGCAGCTGTTAGCGAACAGACATCGGGTTCGCATCTCGAATCTGAAAAAGGTGATTTGGGTTACCAGGCTTCTGATATTTTTACTTCAGAGTTGGTTAAGATAGGAAAGTTTAAGGTGCTTGATATCAATTTGTTTGAGAAGAGACTTTCCGAATTGCAAACGGTGGTAATATAGCTGCAGCAAAAGAAATCGGTGCACATTATTTATTGTCCGGCAATATTTCTGAAGCAGGGGTTGCTGAAAAAGGAGGCAGCGTTTTGGGCTTTGGCGGTAAATCAGTTGAAGGCAATGTACGTATAAACATTACGTTGACCAATACAACCACAGGTGACGCTAATTAAGCCGTCACTACAAATATTAACTTGCTACAATTTTCTCTTTTTCAATCTCTTCAGCTAACATTTTGTTTATTGCGGCGGCAGCCCGTCTGCCTTCTCCCATTGCGAGAATTACCGTTGCTGCACCAAGTACAATATCTCCACCGGCATAAATTTTATCTGCAGAAGTTTTTTGATTTTCATCTACAATGATATTTCCCCATTTGTTGGTTTTAATTTCGGGAGTAGTTTGACTTATCAAAGGATTACTGCTGTTGCCGATTGCTACAATCACTGTATCAACATCCATAATAAATTCACTATTGGGAATAATAATAGGTTTTCTTCTTCCGGATTCATCAGATTCGCCTAGCTGATAACGCAAACATTCCATTGCTTTTACTCTGCCTTTTTCATCTCCTAAAATTCTTTTTGCATTTTGAAGGAAATGAAATTCGATACCTTCTTCTTTTGCATGTGCTACCTCTTCTTTACGTGCCGGCATTTCAACTTCGGTTCGTCTATAAACAATGTAAACATTTTCTGCACCGAGACGTTTTGCCATTCGCGCCGCGTCCATTGCAACGTTTCCTCCGCCAAGTACTGCGACATTTTTTGAACTGTAAATTGGCGTATCTGCTTTACCTTTTTCAAAAGCGCGCATCAAGTTTGCACGTGTTAAATATTCATTGGCAGAGAAAACACCTACTAAATTTTCACCTTCGATGTTCATGAACAACGGAAGTCCAGCACCAGTACCGATAAAGATTGCATCGTAACCATCTTTGTTTATCAGATCCATCAGCTTTCTTGTTTTGCCTACAACAAAATTTGTTTTAAATTCGACACCCATTTTTTCAAGGATTTGAATTTCGCGGTCAATTATTTCGTTTGGCAGTCTGAATTCGGGAATCCCGTATCGTAATACACCGCCGAGTTTGTGAAAAGCTTCGAACACAGTTACATGATGACCTTCCCGCCGGCAGTCGGCAGCAACAGTTAAACCCGCAGGCCCGCTTCCGATAACCGCAATTTTCCTGCCTGTTTCAGATTTTACTTGAGGGACGGAGATTTTTCCGGAAGCATTTTCCCAATCAGCAACGAATCTTTCGAGTCTTCCTATAGAGACTGCCTTATTTACATCTTTTAACGCCTTTCCCACCGTACAATTTTTCTGGCATTGTGTTTCCTGCGGACAAACTCTTCCGCAGATTGCTGGGAGCAGATTTGTTTCTTTGATGACACTTGCCGCGCTTTCGAATTCTCCGTGTGCGATATGATTTATAAATTGAGGAATATCAATCTGAACAGGGCAGTCTTCTACACAAACTTTTTTAGGGCATTGAATACATCTCATCGCTTCGATTATAGCCTGTTCTGGGGTGTAACCTAAAGCTACTTCATTTAAATTACTTATCCTAACAGCAGGATTTTGTGAAGGCATTTCCTGAAGTGGTATAAGCATTCTCTCTTTTGTCTTCATCGTATCTATTTTAGGAAGATATTGTACAATTAATTTTTTTGCTTCTTCGGATAATTGTTCTTGGGTGGTAAAATTCATACCGAAACCTCTTTATCATGTATAAGTTTTTCGAGATAACATTTGTGGGCTTCTCTTTCAAATTCTTTATAAGAATTTAAGCGTGCAATCATGTTGTCAAAATCAACTAAGTGTCCGTTGAATTCGGGCCCGTCAACGCATACAAATTTTATTTCTTTGTTAACATTCACACGGCAGCCGCCGCACATTCCGGTGCCGTCTACCATAATTGTGTTTAGTGAAACTTGAGTAAAAATTTCAAAAGGTCTTGTTGTTTCCGAACAAAACTTCATCATAAGAGGCGGACCTATGGCTATAACCATATCCGGCTTTGGATTTCTTTGACACACCTCTTTTAATGGTTCGGTAACTAAAGCTTTTCTTGCATAACTGCCGTCATCGGTGCAGACAATAAATTCGTCAGCAATTTTTCCCATTTCTTTCTCAAGGATTAATAACTCTTTTGTGCGGGCGCCGATTATTGTAATAACATGATTTCCGGCTTGCTTAAGTGCTTGAGCTATTGGATGCAAAGGTGCAATGCCTATTCCGCCGCCGACACAAACTACCGTACCGAATTTTTGAGTATGTGTCGGTTTGCCGAGCGGACCAACTAACACTGGAATAGTATCGTTAATGTTTAACATAGAAAGCTGTAATGTTGTTTTGCCGACAACCTGAAAAATTATTGTTATTGTTCCTTCAGTTTTGTCAGCGTCGGCAATTGTAAGAGGAATCCTTTCACCAAATTCTTCATCAACTTGAATTATGACAAACTGACCCGGCAAACGCTCCTCGGCAATTAAAGGGGCTTCTAATTTCATTAAGAATACGTCTTTTGATAACTGTTGTTTAACTAAGATTTTACTCATTGTGTTTTCCGGCGGGAATTTTTGAACCATTGAAAAAATTTATTACCATATTTAGGGAAACTTATATTGAAAAAATATCAAACTATTTTGGATTAAAAAATCGTGAAATTTTATTACATCTTGAAAAAGTTAAAGTGTCTTATTAATGAGTTATTTGGCTTCAAAATTTAATATTGCTAATTTTGGCTTCAAATTTATAATTATATAGGAGATAAATGGTGATTATTGGAGTCCCAAAAGAAGTTTTGTCTGGAGAAAATAGAGTTGCTGTAATTCCGGATGTGATATCAAAATATATGAAAAAGGGGTATCAAATTATTGTTGAAAAGGGTGCCGGACTAAATGCTGGCATAAGGGATGAAATATATGAAAATGCTGGAGCGAAGATTACAGAGGATATTCAGCAATTATATTCTTCTTCCGATATTATTTTAAAAGTACAAAGACCTGTTGAACATCCTGTTCAGAAAAAAAATGAACTGGAATTGATGAAGAAAGGAACGCTGCTAATTACTTTTCTTTATTCCCTCCACTACCCGGAATTGGCAAAGAAAGCGGCAGCTTTAGGCATCGATATAATTTCGATGGATGCAATTCCGAGAACAACAATTGCACAAAGAATGGATGCTTTGAGTTCGCAGGCAAATATTGCAGGTTATAAGAGTGTTATTATAACTGCAAATCATTTAAAGAAAATTTTCCCCTTGATGATGACAGCCTCGGGCACAATTTCACCGGCTAAAGTTGTGATTATGGGTGCAGGTGTGGCAGGACTGCAGGCGCTTGGAACGGCAAAAAGACTTGGTGCCGTAGTTGAAGTTTCCGATGTTCGTCCTGCTGTTAAGGAGGAAGTAGAAAGTCTTGGCGGAAAATTTATTGATGTACCGACTGACCAATCGATGCAGGACGCAAGCGGATACGCAAAAGAACAATCCGAAGAATTTTTGAAAAAGCAAAAGGAAATAATTTTCAAACACGTAACTGAAGCAGATATTGTAATTACCACCGCATTAATTCCCGGGAAAAAAGCGCCGATTTTGGTTACAAAAGAAATGGTGAAAAACATGCGTCCAGGTTCGGTCGTTCTCGATATGGCTGTCGAATTTGGCGGCAATTGTGAAATCAGTGAGAAAGGAAAAACAGTGGTTAAGTACGATGTTACAATTGTTGGTGAACCTAATTTGCCGAGTCTTGTTCCCTATCATGCAAGTGAAATGTACTCAAAGAATCTATACAATTTGATTGAACATTTTACGAAAGAAGGGAAATTCAATTTTGATATGGAAGATGAAATTCTTAAAGGTGCTACAATTACAAAAGATTTCCAGGTAGTACACGAAAGAACAAAAGCTTTATTATAAAATTTGTTAAATAAAAAAAGGTAATGATATGGAAAGTACAGGAATTTTAATGTTAATCTATGTATTTGTGCTCGCAATATTTGTCGGTTTCGAATTGATAACGAAAGTGCCGCCGACACTTCACACACCGCTTATGTCAGGCTCAAATGCAATTTCGGGAATAACTATAGTGGGAGCAATTTTGTCGGCGGGTCTGCATGAATTTACAGTGAGCACAATCCTTGGATTAATAGCAATGATTTTTGCTACTATCAATGTGGTCGGCGGCTATTTAGTAACCGATCGAATGTTAAAAATGTTCAAAAAAAAGTGAGTTGAACAATGAGTATAATTATAGAGATATCATATTTAATTTCTTCCGTTTTGTTCATTTTTGGAATAAAACAATTAGCTTCACCAAAAACAGCACGCAAAGGAAATTTTTTATCTGCTATCGGCATGTTTATAGCAATTGTTGTTACTCTTCTTGATCAAAATGTATTGACTTATGAATGGATAATTATTGGTTTTATTGTAGGTGCTGCAGCAGGCAGTTTGATGGCTTTCAAAGTGCCTATGACTGGCATGCCTCAGATGGTTGGTTTGTTAAATGGATTTGGGGGCGGTGCTTCCATGTTGGTTGCAATTTCGGAATATTACAAAGTTGTTAACTTTATTCAATATAGTTCCGATCTGCAGACAGATATAACAATAATACTCAGTATTCTAATCGGTGCAGTTACGTTTACCGGTTCATTAATTGCTTTTGGCAAACTGCAGGGATTAGTAACTGGGAAGGTTGTAAAATACCCTATGCAGCATCCTCTAAATTTGCTTTTGCTTTTAGGAGTACTTGCAGGCGGAGTCTATTTTGTTATTGATCCTTCGCAAATATGGCTTGTCTTGACAATCGCTGCTGTCTCTCTTGTTTTAGGGGTTTTATTGGTTCTCCCGATTGGCGGTGCTGATATGCCGGTTGCTATTTCGCTTCTTAATTCTTATTCAGGTTTAGCTGGTTCAATGACCGGATTTGTCTTAAGAAATAATGAACTTATAATTGCAGGTGCGCTTGTCGGTGCATCCGGAATTATTTTAACTAACATTATGTGCAAAGCAATGAACCGTTCTTTGATGAACGTAGTTCTCGGAGGCTGGGAGTCAGCTGGTTCTGTTAGTGTTTCTGCATCTACCGAGGCTCCAAAAGGAAATGTTAAGTCTGTTGATGCTGAAGAACTTGCGATGTTGTTTGATGCTGCAAGCAGTGTAATTATTGCACCGGGTTACGGAATGGCTGTTGCTCAGGCTCAGCACGCCGTACGAGATCTTGTAAACGCTCTCGAAGCAAAAGGTAAAAAAGTAAGGTTCGCTATTCACCCTGTAGCTGGAAGAATGCCGGGTCACATGAACGTTCTTTTAGCCGAAGCACAGGTTCCTTACGATAAATGTTTTGCTATGGAAGATATTAACGATGATTTTTCCAATACGGATATTGCACTTGTAATCGGTGCTAATGATGTTGTTAATCCGGTTGCAAGACATGATAAGTCAAGCCCGATTTACGGAATGCCGATTTTAAATGTGGATTATGCTAAGACTGTTGTTATAAACAAAAGATCGTTGAATGTTGGCTATGCCGGTATTGATAATGAATTATTTTTCTATCCAAATACATTAATGTATTTCGGGGATGCGAAAGATGCGATTACAAAATTAACACACGAAATAAAAAACCTTTAGAATTACTGATAGAAGATAAACGGGGTTCTATAAAGTGTTAAAAATATTGTCATTAATTAAAAATTCAAAAGGAATATGATATACTAATTTGCTGAGCCGAATTTATCGAAACGTTAACATAAGTATGCGAGTTAGTAACATACTTTGCAGTGAAATATCCGATTCCTGCACCAAGCAAAGAATCCGATGCCCAGTGTTTATTTTGATATACTCTCGATGCAAGAGTTAAAACTGCCGGAAGGTAGTAAATAATTTTTAAAACTGTTGAATTAGTATTTTCCGCTAATACGGTAGATAGTGAAAATGCAAGGGTCGTGTGACCTGAAGGCAATGACTCTGTGTACGATTTAAAAGCAAGCGGATCGTACTTTTGAGGGGAGTTTGATTTATACGGTCTATTTCTTCCTACAATAAATTTCAAGGCAAGTGTAACTGCACCGGCGTATCCGGCAGATTGTAAAATTTCGTAGCCTAATTTTTTATTTGAGTTGTTGTCATTTACCACACCATAAAGATAAAACATTCCACCGATAATTCCAGTTGTGTACACCTCGCCCCAAATTCTTCCGCCTTCTGCGGGGACGCTTTTGTAATAGCGCTGATCTTTCAGCACATTTGCTTTTATATCCGAATCAAAGTGCATTAAGATTGCTGTGCCGCCGATTAATCCGCCTAATTTTAGCCAGTCACTTGTTTCCCATTTAGCAGGAGCTGTTAAAAAATTTAAGGTCTCATTCTCAGCCTGGCAGAAATTGTATTTATATTGTGGGAGTGAAGTTGAGGTGAGTAATATATAATTAATAATGATGAGAGTCAGGAATTTCATAATCTGTATCTTTTAATAATTGTTATGAAAAAATTGACAAGCATGATCAACAAGATGTAACTTTTTAAAGTGTTGACAAGTCTAAATTACTAAAATTATCCTAAATATCCTTTGTACAAGAAAATCAGAAGGAGCGGCTATGAAAAATTTATCAGAAGATTTTGCTAAAATTTTATTACTCTTTTCAATTTTATTTCTGAACCGGTCTTCTTTATACGCAACTGAACTCAGAACCATTTTGGAAAAGACGCTCGCAGTCAAGCCGGGGGAATCGTTATATGTTAAAGGAAGCGGTGCCGATGTACAAATTAAAACCTGGACTAAAGAAGAAGCTTATGTAAAAATTTTAGGGGACAGAAGGGCAAAAGAAAAAATGGAATTTTATGTGGAAAGAAAAAGCGACGGGCTGAATGTTATTGTAAAAAGAAAAGGTAGTAACTGGTTTAACTGGTTTAGCGGCGGCATTAGTTTGAGGATTGAGGTAACTATTCCAAATAAATTTAATGCCGATATTAATACATCAGGCGGTGATATCGAATTAGCTTCTTTGAAAGGAGTAATAAGATTATTTACCTCTGGCGGAGATGTTTCTGTGGCTAATGCGAAGGGACCGCTTGAAATAAAAACTTTCGGCGGTGATATAGACATTTATAATCAAACCGGCAGCAGCGAAGTTGGGGCGTCCGGCGGCGATATTAAGATTGCCGGCTTAAGAGGGAATCTTTTTGCACGAACCTCTGGCGGTGATATTCATGTAAATGCGATTGACGGAAAAATTGATGTTTCTACTTCGGGTGGAGACATATTTTTAGACTATTCTGGCAGCAGTTATGGGATAGAAACCTCAACTTCCGGGGGTGATATTGATTTAAGATTGCCTGCCGATTTCAAGGCAGATGCCGAATTAAATTCTACAGGCGGCGATGTTAATGTAGATTTTGACAATGCGAAAATATTTAAAGTTACCCGCACAAAATTTGAAGCTGAGTTAAACGGCGGCGGTGAAAGATTATACTGTAGAACTTCCGGCGGTGAAATTTCACTTAGACAAAAATGACGTGGTAGAAGTATAAGGCGAAAGACTTAAGATAAAAGAGAAAAAATTGTTTATTAATACTTTTTTTCTTTGATCTTATTACCCGGCATGCTCTGCTACATTCCTTCCTTTGAATAATATCCTTTTTTGACTACTTTTGAATTAATTATTGTACAAAATTTTGAGAAGCAGAATGAAAATTAACTGGCAGGAATTTATAGGCAGAGTACTAAATATCACTTTATTTGAAAACTACGGGGTTGTCTATAATCAAAAAGATGATGTGAGTCCTGCTTTTTACGAAATTGTTTTTAAAACTGGGAAATTAACCCAAGCCTTTGATGACGGTTTGCTTTTGGAATCAAAAAGAGATGAACAAATCTATAAGATTTTTGTACCGTATGCTTCCATAAAATGTGTGGAGATTTTTTAATGTCGAGAACCGTTCTGCTGGCTCTGGTTTATCTTATCTCTCAAAATTCAATTTTTTCTCAAAGTATTGTTATTAAAAGTCTCCGAACCTACAATTCTATTAACCAAATTTCCGCTCCGGTTATTAATGTGAAAGATAAAAATCCCGGCTCGATCACAATCGAGTTTGATGTAGAAAGCACTTATTCACCGAATTTAATTATTAGATTTAAATTCTGTGATCAGAATTGGGTCCCCATTGAAAATGTTTTTTTACTGAATCCCGGATATAATACTGCCTACAATTTATGGCTTGAAACTCTGCCAGTAACAGCTAATGGTGCGCGTTACCATTACAGCGGCGAGTTTCCTAATAAAGATGTTACTTTTCCTTTTTCAGGCAAATGGAAATATTTTATTTCCGAGCAGTCAAATGCCGGAGAAATTTTAGCAGAAGGCAGGTTTATTGTTGTTAATCCTCAGATAAAATTAAATACTGTTATCGCAAAGGACCGGCTGGAGGGTGAGGCGCCTGAAAATTCTGCTCTCGGTAGAGCAATAAGTATTCAGACAAGTTTTGTTTTACCTGATTCGCTTTTCCAGACAAATGTAATGCACGTTGAAATCATTGAAAATCAGAAATACGATTATCCTATCGTAATTGAAAGGGAAGTTACAAATAACAGATTTTACAATTGGAACGGTTTCAACGAATTTACTTTTACTGTGCGTAATGTTCTGCCGGGCAATAATTACCGTCAGGTAAATTTAATGAATAAAGACAAATACTTTCCGCCTGAGACAAATGCTCATTTTGAGGGAATAGAAACTTCGGACTTTTATAAGTTCCATAAAAAAGATTTTAAGGGGGGCAGTAGACTTGATAATTTTCGTGATGAATATGCTCAGTACATGAATGTTATTTTTAAAATTCGACCTCCAGAAAATATTAAAGAGTCTGTTTTTTTAGTAGGCTCATTTAATAACTGGCAGGTATTGCCACAATACGAAATGAACAATGATAACGGTTTGATGAATCTCGCTATTGAGTTAAAAAGAGGCATTTTTGATTATCAATATGTTATAGGTCGTTTAGTTGATGGTGTGGTTCAAGATGTTAATTGGCTTACTCTTGAAGGAAATTTCTGGGAAGCAGAACACGATTATTATGTTTTTTTATATTACTGGTCACAATATTATGGCGGTTATCCCACAATTATCGGTTACGCAAAAATCGAAAGTGGAAATTTATGAATAAACTAAAAATTGGTGTAGCGGGCACCGGTCACCTCGGCAAATTTCATATTAAACTATTAAAAGAAATCGAAAATTGTGAACTAGTTGGAATTTTTGACAAAGATTTTGATAAATCTCAAAATGTAGCTGAAAAAGAAGGAGTCAAAGCATATCGCAGCGCTGAAGAATTATTTGATGATGTAGATGCAGTATCTGTTGTAACTACAACAAGTGCGCACTATGAAATAGTCAAAAAAGCTTTTGAAAAAAATCTTCATGTTTTTGTAGAAAAACCGATAACCTCAAATATTTCTGAAGCAGAGGAACTTGTAAAAATTGCCCGACAAAAAGAATTGACTTTTCAGGTTGGTCATATTGAACGGTTTAATCCCGCTCTTCTTTCTTTGGAAAAATATAATTTGAATCCTATGTTTATACAGACGGACAGACTTGCCCAGTTTAATCCACGCGGAACCGACGTAGCTGTAGTGCTTGATTTGATGATTCACGATATCGATATAATTCTTAGTCTAGTTCAAAGTGAAGTAAAAAATGTTTTTGCCAGCGGAGTTGCGGTTGTTTCCGATACTATTGATATAGCCAATGCGCGGCTGGAATTTGAAAACGGCGCTGTCGCGAATGTTACTGCAAGTAGGATTTCCCAAAAGAAGATGAGAAAAATGAGAATGTTTCAGAGGGATAATTACATAAGTCTGGATTTTATTACAGGCGTATCGGAGGTATACCGATTAATATCACCCGAAGAAATGCAGAAAGGTCATTTTATTTCTTTTGGCGAAATGGGTATTGGCAATAAGAAGAAATTTGTTGTTTACGAACAGCCGGAGTTAAAAGAAATTAATGCCCTTAAATATGAATTAGAACTTTTTGTTAATGCAGTTATTAATAAAGAAAAACCCGTTGTTTCAGGATACGACGGCTTGAAGGCTTTGAGAGTTGCCGGAATGATTATTTCGAAAATCGAGGAGTCCGGCTTAAAGTAAAGGTGTAACAAATTTATTATCCGGCTCGTTTTAATCATTGCGGGACGATGAAATTTATTAATTCTAAATACACATTTTATTAGAGGGGAATATGCAGAAACAAAAAATTGCTGTTGGAGTAGATCTTGGCGGAACATCAATTAAACTTGGGTTGGTGGACCGTACGGGAAAAATTTTACAGAAAATTTCTATTGATAGTTTCGCTGCCGAGGGACCAAAAAAAGTTGTTACACAAATTAAACTTGGTATCAAAGAGCTTATAAAAAACGATAATGTAAAAATAGAAGGAATTGGTATCGGCTCTCCGGGTGCAATTATTGCTGAAAAAGGTATTGTTGCAAATCCTCCGAATTTCCCGGGATGGGGAAGAGTTCCGCTCGGTAAATTAATCGAAAGTGAATTCGGGAAAAGAGTGTATGTTGAAAACGATGCCAATGCTGCAGCTATCGGCGAATTAATTTACGGTGCCGGGAAAAACTTAAACTATTTTATAATGATCACACTCGGTACGGGTGTTGGAGGAGGAATAATTATTAACAAAAAAATATACCGAGGCGAAACCGGCGGTGCAGGCGAAATCGGGCACTCTTCAATTGATTATAACGGACCGGTTTGCAAGTGCGGATCAAGAGGCTGTATTGAAGCTTATGTGGGAAATAACTATTTGATTAACAACGTTAAAAAAGATATCCCTTCCTATCCAAATTCATTGATTTCTAAGATGCTTCAGAACGACGGTACTGAATTGACTCCAAAATTAATTTACGAAGCTGCTAAAATGAATGACGGCTTCGCACTAAAAATTATTGATGATGTCGGCAAAAAACTAGGCTATGGACTCGCTTCGGTAGTGAATATTCTAGATATAACCAGCATAATAATCGGCGGCGGTGTTGCCGGATTCGGTAAACCGTTATTCAATGCTGTTACAAAGACAGTCAAAGAAAGAGTATTGATTCCGTTTAGAGCAAGGGTTAGAATTATTCCTGCAAAATTAAAAAACGACGCCGGCATTAAAGGGGCATCGGCACTGGTATTTTATAAGTCATAATTATTTTTATTTTGTCAGCAATTAACTTTAAATACAATGAAATTGTGGGGAATCTTAATATTATTTCTAATTGCCGGTTTCGTTTTTGCTCAAAATAAGGATTCCCTTTTAATATCTACCACAAAAGATACATCTGCCGTCAAAAATATTTCCAAACAATTTGATGTAGATGCCGTAATTTATGCATCTTCTTCCGATTCACTGCTTTACGATGTTACTAACAAAAAAATGTTTCTCTATGGTAAGGGTGATTTAAAGTATAAAAAAACAGAACTGCTGGGCGGAAAAATATTTGTCGATTATGATAAAAATGAATTGGAAGCATACGGCATAGAAGATACTTCCGATACCGCATCAGTTAAGCTGAAACAAACTCCAGTGCTGGTTGAAAATGGCGAAACTTATGAAGGCAGTATGCTCAAGTATAATTTTAAGACTACACAGGGTTATATCTCGATGGCGAAAAATAAAGAACAAAATTCGAGATATGAAGGTGAAAAAGTAAAAAAAGTTGATAAAGATGTTTACTTCGTTAAGGATGGCATGTATACAACATGCGATGAAAAAAATCCGCATACGTATTTTACAGCAAGTGAGATGAAAGTCATTCAAAATGATAAGATAATTGCAAAATGGATTTTAATGTGGATTGGCGGTGTGCCGCTTCCTATTCCGCTTCCTTTTGCAGTAATTCCAAATCAGTCGGGCAGGCGCAGCGGCATAATTATACCGACTTACGGAGAAATGGCGCAAAGAGGACAATACTTTAGAAATTTCGGCTACTTCTTTGCTCTCAGCGATTATTACGATTTGACCTTAACCGGCGATTATTATACAAAGGGGGGATACGGTTTTAGAAGCCGGGTTCGTTACTCTAAACGTTATGACTTCAGCGGCTCGATTAACGCCGGTTATTCGAAAATAACTATCGGCGAGCCATCTGATCCTACTAGAACCGATCAAACTGATTGGAATTTTTCTTTGTATCATAACCAGCAGTTAAATCCAACAACACGGATTGATGCAAATCTTCAATTTATGTCTTCAACATTTTTATCTAACAACGCTGTAGATTATAATGATCTATTATCTCAAGATATCGTATCTAATGCTACATTCAGCAAGAGATGGGATGAATCTGGCAATAACCTGACAATTAATTACAGCAGAACTCAAAATCTGCAAAGCGGCAATATTTACGAAACACTTCCAAGTATAACTTTTACAAAAAACCAAGCTTATCCTTTCAAAAGTGATAACGAAATTTCTGGCAGCTCTCAAAAGTGGTATGAACAAATTGCTTATAATTATTCCGGGCAATTTCTCAACCGGAGAAATAAAATCGAAGGTGTATTAAACATTCGCGGCGGTGTTCAGCATAATTTTTCTTTTAATGCTTCGCCTAAAATCGGTTATTTCAATATTTCGCCCCGTATAAGTTATACCGAAAAGTGGTACAATAAAAGATTAAAAATTGATTATTACTCTGTCCCTGTTAAAGATACAACAGGTAAAATAATATCTTATAAAGATTCGATCGCACAAAGTGACTTAAATGAATTAAATTTTGTAAGAACGTTTGATTTAAGTGTATCGGCTTCAACAAAACTGTATGGAATTTTTCAGCCGAATATTTTCGGAATTGAAGCTTTTAGACATACATTAATGCCTTCAATTTCATATTCTTATCAGCCGGACTTTTCAAGCGACAATTGGGGTTATTATGATTCATATAAAAAAGCAGACGGCACTATTGTGAAGTACGATAAATTCGGTCGTGAAGTTTTTGGAGGTGCCTCTGCAGGTGAAAGACAATTTTTGAATTTTTCTCTTGGAAATATTTTTGAAATAAAGACTCAAAAAAATCCAAACGACACCTCTGCTGCCGAAGACGATAATAAAATACAACTGCTGAACTTGAACGCAGGTATCGGGTATAATTTTGCTGCAGACAGCCTTAAGCTTTCCGATCTCAATTTAAGTTACAGAACTCAAGTAGGAAACATGTTTAGCTTTTCCGGTTCCTCATCTTATACTTTTTACGATTACGTTAACGGACATTATGTAAATAAATTTTTAATTTCTGAAGGCAAGGGCTGGTTCCGGCTGACAAACTTTAATTTTTCTATATCAACAAACCTAAGCGGGAGCAAAACTCAAAGCACTTCAGGCAAATCACAAAAAACGACCGAAAGCAAAGAAGAAGGATTCAATGCATTTAAGAAAACGGATTATATTAATTTGTACGGTGAAAACCAGCCGGCAGATTTTACAATTCCGTGGAACCTGAGTTTAAGTTATAATTTTAATTTGTCCAAACCTACTCCAGATGCGGTTACAAAATTTTCCAACTTGAGTTTAAACATGAGTTTTAATTTAACTAATTACTGGAAGTTCACTATAAGAGGAAGTTATGATTTTGAAAGGAAGGAACTAAGTGCGCCGCAGATTACAATTTATCGGGATCTGCATTGCTGGGAATTAAACTTTTCATGGAATCCGGCAGGATATTACAGGGGTTATAGACTTGAAATACGAATGAAGGCTCCGGAACTTCAGGATATTAAAGTTACAAAATCTGGTGGCTTATATTCGGGAAGATAATGAGAGAAAAATGAATAGTAAGAATTTATCGCATTGCGAAAAGAAGGTTGTAATAATCGGAGGCGGATTTGGCGGCTTGAGCGCAGCAAAAAAATTAGCCAATACCGCTTTTGAAGTGACGTTAATTGATAAGACAAATTTCCATTTGTTTCAGCCGCTGCTTTATCAAGTTGCAACCGCCGCTTTGTCGCCCGGTGATATTGCTGCTCCGATAAGATGGATTCTTAGAAAGGCAAAAAATATATCTGTAATAATGGGCGAAGTTATTTCTATTGATCTGGAGACTAAAGCAGTTGAATTACATGATGACAAACTTAATTTCGATTATTTGATTATTGCGATTGGTTCACGACATTCATACTTCGGTAAAAATGAATGGGAAAAATTCGCACCGGGGTTAAAGACTATTACCGATGCAATTTCCATCAGAGAAAAAATTTTGCTTTCGTTCGAAAAAGCAGAAAGAGTTGCTGAACAGGAAAATGTAGATAAATATATGACATTTGTTATTGTCGGCGGCGGACCTACCGGAGTTGAAATGGCAGGTGCAATTGCTGAAATTGCTAAACAAACAATGCTGCGAGATTTTAGAAGAATTGATCCGTCAAAAGCAAAAATAATTCTTGTAGAAGGAGAAAATAGAATCCTTCCGTTGTTTGATCCCCATTTAAGTAAAAAGGCAAGAAAATCTTTGGAGGGACTCGGTGTTCAGGTTATACTGAATGAAAGAGTAACAAATGTAAATCAAGAAGGCGTACAGATTGGCGATAAGTTTATAGAAACACAAAATGTAATTTGGGCGGCAGGGAATGCTATTTCTCCTTTATTAAAATCATTGAACACCGAACTCGATAGAGCCGGCAGGGTGATAGTAGAAAAAGATTGCTCGATAAAAAATCGTCCAGATGTATTTGTAATAGGCGATTCGGCTTTATTTATTGAAAACGGAAAACCGCTACCCGGTGTTGCGCCGGTTGCAATCCAGCAGGGGAAATACATTGCGAAAATTATTAAGAAAGATGCACAGAATAAGGAAAGGAAACCTTTTAAGTATTTTGATAAAGGTGATCTGGCAACTATTGGTCGTGCCAGGGCAGTAATGCAAATAGGTGGTATTAAACTTTCGGGTTTTGTTGCGTGGCTTGCCTGGGTGTTTGTTCACATTCTATACTTAATCAGTTTTCGTAACCGGTATAAAGTTTTATCCGAATGGATGTGGTATTATGTCAGGAATAGACACGGGATTAGATTAATTACACATAAGACTGACTTGTGAGCGTCATTAAATCAATTTTATATCGTCTAAAAACGGTAATTTTTCTCTAACTTCTTTTACTAATTCGAGATTCAGCTCCGCTTCAAATATTTTCTCTTCACCATTAGTTTCAAGAACAGAATTTCCCATTGGATCGAAGACGGCACTGTAGCCGTTGTATTTATTGTACGGGTCGTCGCCGACTCTGTTAACTCCGGCAATAAAACATTGATTCTCAATCGCTCTTGCTTTTAAAAGCGTTTTCCAGTGTTCTATTCGTGTCACGGGCCAATTAGCGATTACAATTATTAATTCTGCAAGTTGTTTACCATAGCTGCGGTAAAGTTCTGGAAATCGTAAGTCGTAACAAATACTAAGCCCAATTTTTATTCCTTCAATTTTTGAAATAACTATCTCATTCCCCGCTGAATAAAAAATATTTTCTTTTGCATAAGTGAAGGGGTGGATTTTTCTGTACCTGGCTGTAATTATTCCGTTTCTATCAAAATGAAAAAGTGTGTTGTAGAATTTTGAACCGGAGAGTTCAATTATACCGGCGAGAATATGCTGCTTTCTTTCTTGAGCAAGATTAATGAAATATTTTGTCCCGATACCGTCAATCTCTTCTGCGAATTCTTCAGCGTGCATTGTAAAGCCGGTTAATGTCATTTCCGGGAATATCAATAAATCTGTTTTCTGGCGAAAATTCTTTAGAAGATTATCTATTTTCGATATGTTAGCCACAGGGTCTTCCCAGATCGGGTCATATTGAACTAAACCAATTTTCATTTTGTATTTATTTTTAGTTATATCTAAAATAATAATTCTCAAGAAAAGATTATTTTTGAATGAGTTTTTCAAAAAGAATTTTTAACTTATTATAATTTTTTTAACGTTTTTACGGATTTCTTAATGCTCAATTATATCTGGCTTGCTCTTCTTGCACTTGGAATCGGAACAGCAATTACTCTTGATATTGCAGACAGCATAAATAACAAATACAGAAACGGCGATGAAATTGAAGTTTTACTAATGTTCAATGAGCCGGTTGATGTTACTAGCCCAAAATCTTTAACAGGAAAAATTAAAATTCCATCGACAATATTTTCAAAGTTTTACGGAATTTCTATTAATAAAAATGTTGAGCAGGATTCTAAGCTTACGTTTGATCCACACAAAAACGTATACTCTGTTTATCTGCTTACAAACGAAGAATCTCCCGTTATCTGGAAAGAGATGGCAAAGATGAACGGAAAGGGAAATGATTTAAACGGCGAGCTAAAAATTAAGGATAAAATTGATTCAGTAACTTATAATGCTTCACTTACGTTAGAGAGTATTTCATTTGTAAAGATGAAAGATGTTACAAATGCAGCGATCGATTATGCGAAAACCGCAGTTACTATTGCTCTGGGACTTATCGGCATTATGGCTTTGTGGCTTGGGGTGATGAAGGTTGGAGAGGAAGCCGGACTGATCAGGAAACTCGCAAATGCTGTGCGCCCGATTACAAAATTTTTATTTCCCAATGTTCCCCACGATCATCCGGCAATCGGTTCAATGCTGATGAATATTTCTGCCAACATGCTTGGATTGGGAAATGCTGCTACTCCTTTCGGACTTAAGGCTATGGAAGATCTGGATAAATTAAATCCGAACAAAGGCGAAGCAACAAACGCAATGTGTACATTTCTTGTAATTAATACTGCTGGCTTAACATTAATACCTGCAACTGCTATTGCTGTTAGAGCAGCGGCAGGAAGCAGCGACCCGGCAATTATTATCGGTACATCTTTTTTTGGTGCAAGCTGCGCAACGATAACCGGAATTATAGCGGCAAAAATTCTTGAAAAATTTTATATACCGAATTTTTCTTTCTCAGCATGGTTTAAGAAAAGTATTAAATCAATTTCAATTTTTGCTTTTCTTGTTTTTTTAGTGATTGCATTATTTATATCAGGAATTTTCTCTAAACTAAATTTTTTCAGTGCAACTTCTATAAAGAATGTCGTACAATTTTTTTCGGTAATTGCGATTCCAGCAATAATAATTTTGTTTGTCGGTTATGCTGCAGTTAAAAAAGTAAAAATATATGAATCATTTGTTGAAGGAGCAAAAGAAGGTTTTAATGTTGCCGTTAGAATTATTCCTTTTTTAGTAGCAATGCTTGTTGCCATTGGAATTTTCCGTGCAGGCGGTGCAATGGATTTTTTGGTTGTTGTTCTTAGTCCCTTAACCAATCTAATTGGAATGCCTGCCGAAGCTCTTCCAATGGCTTTAATGCGTCCGCTTTCCGGCAGCGGTTCGTTGGGGATTATGGCAGAAATAATTTCGGTCCACGGACCGGATTCGTTTATTGGAATTCTGGTTTCAACAATAATGGGAAGTACTGAAACAACATTCTATGTCCTTGCTCTTTATTTCGGTTCTGTTAACATTAAAAAAACACGGCATGCCGTTGCTGCTGGGGTCCTTGCCGATATTGCCGGAATTTTGGGGGCGTTGTTTATAGTGAAACTTCTATTCGGTTAATATGAAAGTTTTTATTACTAGAAAATTGCCCGACGTTGCCGAGCAGTTGCTTGTTAAACACGGAATCGTAGTAGATGTTTATGAAAAAGATAGACCGATTCCACGCAGAGAATTGTTAAGAAGGTCGAAGGATGCCGATGGTATAGTTTCACTTCTTACAGAAAAAGTTGACAAACAATTTATTGATAATCTGAAGCACTGCAAAGTGATTGCAAATTATGCGGTCGGTTATGACAATATTGATGTAGATTATGCTAAAAGTAAAGGGATATTTGTAACAAACACTCCCGATATCTTAACTGATTCAACAGCAGATTTAACTGTAGCTTTAATTCTTGCTTGTGCGAGACATATAGTACGTTCAGATGAGTTTGTGAGAAAAGGCAAATATGTCGGCTGGAAGCCAAAATTATTTTTAGGGACTGAATTAAAAGATAAGGTGGTTGGAATTATTGGCGCTGGAAGAATTGGTACTGAAGTTGCAAAACGTCTGAAGGCTTTTGGAACAAAAATAATTTACTTTAATAATTCCCAAAACAATAAAATCGAAAAATATGTTTCTGCGGAAAGAGTTACTTTAAATAAACTGCTGAAAAAGAGTGATATAATATCCGTCCATCTTCCTCTCAGCAGTTTAACTTATCATATACTCAACAAAAATAACTTGAAGTTTCTTAAGCAAAATGTGATTCTTGTAAACACCTCGAGAGGTGAAGTTATTGAAGAAGATACTTTAGTAAAAATGCTGAAGCAGAGAAAAATTTTTGTTGCTGGTTTTGATGTATACGAAAACGAACCTAAAATAAATAAAGAACTGTTTGCTCTTGACAATGTAGTTTTACTGCCTCATATAGGAAGTGCTACCTTTGAAGCCCGTTTTAGAATGGCTGAACTTGCCGCAAAAAATGTAATTGCAGTATTGTCTGGGAAAAAACCAATTACACCAATTTATTAATCCCAAATTTGTCATTAGATAAACACCAATAACAAATCGACTAAGATTTTCTAAGGGCTTGAGAGCAATATAACCGTAAGAAAATCTTTTACCGAAGGTGTGGATAACCACAAGCCCAAGAAAATCTAAGTCGGGATTTAATACTTATCATTTAACAAGTTATGTTACTTAACTCACATTACGCGTGCGCCAAGCAAAGCTTATTGTATCTTATCGGTG
>DYLN01000144.1 GCA_020722085.1 Melioribacter roseus | reverse complement strand
ATTGTTGTTGAAGTAGACGAGTTAGAAGTCGTTGTGCAAAATATAATTTCCTAATGCATAATTTAGGTTTATTATTTATGGGTCCGCTCTAAAAATAAACTAACATTTATAGATTAGGCTCATTCATGCAAAACAATCTCCTGTGTTCTGAAAGCACGCGGGAATTGGCTCTTAAGTCCATCTTTTGTAACTACTGCAGTACCGATAACCTCATTTTTATATTTAACTAATTTTTGAGATACCGTACCAAAATTCTTTTTTATGATTCCGCCTTTTAAGTACACTTTCAAATCGTTGAGGTCCTCAAGTTCGACAATATTTTTTTGAATGTGTTCTCCAATTTCTCTTGCGGCTAAAGAAAACAACTGCAATTTTTTATTTTTGTCAATTAATCCAAGTCGTGCACCGATGCGTACAAAGTCTGAAAAACTGCCTGCGCGCCACTCCTTATTTATAAAATAAATTTCATTTTTTTTAATCAAATACTTGTAATATGCGAGAACATCTTCTTCCACATGAAAATTTTCTATTATACTCGATAAAAGATTTCTGAGCTTCTGATTTTCAAAATTAGTTAGTTCCAGATTCTCTGCGTTTCGCTTAATTTCTTCTTTTGATTCGATGTTGTCCAGTTTCTTAAATTTTGCTACAAAAAAACCTTCGGAATTTATTTCCCACGGCAGTATTCTTCTTGCTCTTGCAACGGCGGGATTTAGGATTTCATTATTATACTTTGTAAAAGCCTCTGCAGAACTTACTGGCAAATTAATATTACAAATTTCCACTGGATAATTTTTCAGAATCTGATTCACCACAAGTTCGTTTTCTTCGAGGGTTAAAGTGCAGGTAGAGTAAACAATTTCACCGCCGACTTTACACATTTTGAGTGCACTTAATAGAAGGCGGTACTGAATATCTGAAAACAGAGAAATTTTATTTTCATTCCACCAGTTATTTACTTCGCCTTTTTTCTGCAAAATTCCCAGAGCACTGCATGGGGCATCTACCAAAATTTTATCGAAATAATTGTGAAAGCTTTTGCTCAGCAATTCTCCTTTTTTATTGATAACTCCGATATTGAGCGAGTTCATCTTTTCAATGTTGAATACAAGACTCTTAATTCTATCAACAGAAATTTCATTTGCATACAAAGTCCCTTTGTTTTCCATCATCTCGGAAAGCTGGGTTGTTTTTGAACCGGGGGCTGCACACAAATCAAGTACTACATCACTCTTCGCCGGTTTTAAGATAAGAGCAGGTATCATCGACGATAAACTTTGAATGTAATACTTGCCCAAAATAAACTGAAGAGTTTTACCGATCAGTTCTTCTCCGTTTACAACTTTATAAGCATCTTTTAAATCGTCTGAAGAAGAAACATGTTCAAGCTCAATTCCGTAATTTTTGATTTGCAGTATTACTTCATTGACATTTTCTTTAGATGAGAAGCGGATATAATTTGTATGCGGGGAATTAAAAAAATCTATATACCTTTCGAGATATTCATCGCCAAAATGTTTTCTAATATAAGCAGCAATATTTTCACTAAATTCAATCAACTTAGATTATCGAATACTCAAAACCGCTGAAGGCTGAGATTGTTAAAAATCATGTTGGAAATTTTATAGAAATCTTTTGCATCGGGAAAGTTGCTCTTAAATTCTTTTTCTATTTCGACTAAAAATTTATCGAGGTGTTTTTCATAATTGCGCACTGCTTCTTTTATTTCCTCTGGATTTACCGGAATTTTAAGTTTTGAAGGTCTATATCTGCCTGCATATAAAATATATTTCAGCTTGTATTGATCATTTGTTTGCAGCACCGGATTGCCGTCTGCGTCGATTATTTCATAGGAGCCGAAGATTTCCGGTCCCATAATTAACGATTTTGCCGGAAGCGAAAGCTCACTGCAGTTCATTTTTTCTATGAACTCATCTGGGAATTTTTTTAATCCGGCTTTAATTATTTCCGTCCAATTGGCTGTAAATTCTTTTTGAGTCATTTAAGAACCGGAATTTATTTAACCGATTTAAAATCCATATCGACCTTTTCAGGTCTATCAATCCATTCGGCTGCGAACACATTTGTATTGCGGGAAATTTTTCTATCTGCTCTTCTATTTGAGCAAAAGACAAGAGACTTGCCGTCATACGAAAACATTGGGAAGGCATCAAAAGTCTCTGAATGAGTGATTTGCTCCAAACCACTGCCGTCCGTATTAATCATGAATATATCGAAAGTTCTTCCTCCTTTTTCGAGAGTATGATGATTCGAACAAAATAAAATTCTTCTGCCGTCGGGATGAAAGAAAGGTGCCCAGTTGGCTCCCGCTAGATGAGTTACCTGCTTAACATTTTTCCCATCGGCATCGGCAATAAAAATATTTAATTCTTTTGGTTCGACATAACCTTGAACTAGAAGTTGTTTATAAGTTTCAGCATCTTTGCCGGAAGGTCTGCTTGCCCTCCACACAATTTTTTTTGAATCTCTGGAAAAAAATGCACCGCCGTCATATCCTAATGAATTAGTTAACTGCATGTATTCTTCTGTCTGAAAATCGTACCGCCAGAGTTCCAAATCTCCCGAACGTGTTGAAGTGAAAACTATATATCTTCCGTCCGGCGATACTGTTGCTTCGGCATCATATCCTTTACCGCCAATTAATACTTTTGGATTTGATCCATCTGCATTTGCCGTATAAATATCGTAAGATTCCAGAATAGACCAGACGTACCTTTCTCCAGCAAACATTTTCGTCTCCGGACATTTTTCATCTGCTGCATGCGTGGATGCGTAAATTATATTTCCATTCTTCAGAAAATAGCTGCATGTTGTTCTTCCTTTCCCGGTTGATACACGTATATATTTTTTCCCGTTTTCGAGATTAGAGCCGTCCGCATTCATCTTAAAAATCTGATCGCAAGGCTGACTGTTTATATCTTCCCAGTCACTCTGGAATATTAATTGTTTGTCGTCAAAACTCCAGTAAGCTTCTGCATTATTTCCGCCGAAAGTTAATTGCCTGATATTTCTTAAATGATATTCGCCGGCATAGCGCAGCGAATCTTTCAACGGATTATAGCCGCTTGTTACTTGAGCAAAATTTGATGAGATATTAGCTGATAAGAATACCAGACTGCAAGTGATGGCTCCGGTTAAATTCACCTTGAAAACCTTTCTTATTTAATTCCCAGGATTTTTTTCTTTTTCCTTACGAGGAAATAAATTCCTACAATAATGAACGGAATGCTGAGTAACTGCCCCATATTCAACGGCATATTTTGTTCGAAAGGAGATTGGTTTTCTTTTAAGAATTCCACAAAAAATCTAAAACTAAAAACCATAATCATAAAGTACCCGAAAAGAACTCCTTCCTTTGGATTGTTGTTGTTCTTCTTGTAATAATAAAACAAAAAAAGAAAGATGCCCAGGTACGCAAGAGCCTCATAAATTTGAGTAGGATGACGCGGGACGTTATCAACCGCTGGAAAAATAAATGCCCATGGAAGATTTGTGGGTTTGCCGATAATTTCCGAGTTGAAAAGGTTACCGATACGAATGAAAAAGCCGGCTAATGCAACTGTAACGACTATGCGGTCCATTGTCCATAAAAATGATTGGTCGGTTTTCTTTTTTGAATAAAAATAAATTGCAAGCAAAATTCCAATTCCGGCACCGTGACTTGCCAAGCCGCCCTTCCAGATTTGAAGTATTTCCAGAGGATTGCTCAAGTAATATTCCGGATTATAAAATAAACAATGTCCTAATCTTGCACCGATTACTGTTCCTAAAATCATATACCATACAAGGTCATTCAGATCGCTCTCCTTTTTTCCTTCTTTCTTGAAAATGTAATTCATAATCTGAAAGCCGATTAGAAAAGATGTCGCAAACAACAAGCCGTACCATCTTATAGTTACAGGTCCGATAGAGAAAATTTCGGGACTTATATTCCAGTAAATAAAACCGTATATCATAAAATTTATTTCGTGATTTATGAAACCTGTCAATTAAAAAGATACAAAACTTACAATTTAAAAACGCACTTTTGCAATTTAGTCAATAAGCTACCAACAAACCAAATGTTTGGGAGAACTTAAAGATAAAAGAGTTGACAATTGACAACTAACAAAAGACTAATCAAAATAGAATCTGGCGCCGATAGCTAAGTCTAAATTTAAAGCTGTTGTAGGCAGTAAAGTAAACACAGGTGCAAAATCAAAAAAAACATCGGCGGGAAATTTATTTGAAAGCCAGGCTAACCCTACAACTCCTCTTGCACCTAAACCGTTTTTATCATTATTTACTAAACGGAGCCTTCCGCCAAAGCCGTAGTATAAAACAATTCTCTCCTGTGTATGAAAAATATCGAATTGATGGTATAAATAATCTGCATGAATAGAAAAAGCGGAATGTTTTCCGATAAATGAATAAGCCAGAGCAAAGTCAACCGCGTTGGAACTGCTCAGCCAGTATTTGCCGCTGAAGCCAGTTGGTTCGCCTAAAATGATTCCCGCACCAAATCCTTTATCCTGTGCGTTTGTACTAAAATGAAAAATAAATATAAAAGATAGAAGAGCAAAAATATTTTTGTGCATAGCGATTTGTTCTCATAATCCCGAAAAATTTGCAGCCAATAAACAAAATTTATTCTAAATAAAAAAGGTTATAACAGAGCAATCGGAGATAAAAACCGGATAAAAAAATAATAATAATTGTTAAATTTCAGACGGCTCTTTAGTCTATTTTAATAGGGGATAAAAGTGCAGAATAAAAATAATGAAGTTATTACTTCACTTATCAAAAGCTGTTCATCCGGATTTGATTGCAGCAAAAAGTATACGTCGATAATACTTGCTGCCGGACACGGGAAAAGAATAAAATCGCAGACATCAAAAATGCTTCATAAAATCTGGGGAAAAACAACAGTCGAAAGAGTTCTCTCAGCATGCGAAAAAGGTCTGCCCGATTCAAACATTATAATTGTTGTCGGCATAAAAGCCGAAGATGTAATTAAAACATTGGGTAAAAAGGATTCCGTTTCTTATGTATATCAGAAAAATCAACTTGGAACAGGACACGCAGTTCAAACTGCTCTTAAGCTTATTGATCCGGATAAATATGAAGGAACAATATTTATTTTCCCGGGAGATATGGGACTTATAGAGCATTCTACTATAAGTTATTTCAAGAACGAATTTGAAAATTCCCGCTCGGATATGATGGTGTTAACCGGAATTTATGAAGGACCGATCCAGGAAAATTATTACGGCAGAATTGTTAGAGCTAAGAATTTGGATAAGAAAAAGAAATCAGCGGAAAAAAGTGCGAAGAATGTGCTCGAAATAATGGAATATAAAGACATACTTAGCATGGACGACAAAAAAGCTCACACAATCAAGTTTAAGAATAAAGTATACAGATTTTCCAAAAAAGAGCTGATGGAAATTCGTGAATTTAATTCGGGTGTTTTTGCATTCGACTTTCAAAAATTGAATGAGCTTATTTATAATATCAGTGACACAAATGTTCAAAAAGAAATTTATTTGACCGACCTTATTTATTTGTTCAATAAAAAGGGCTACAAAGTTCATGCGGTTTCCCCTAAGAATCAAACCGAGATACTTGGATTTAATAATAAATCCGTATTAAAAGAAATGAACGCCGCCGCAAGAAAAAAAGCTTACGAGAGATTAAAAGATTTGGTGATGATTGATGACCCAGACGATTTTTTTATACACGACGAAGTTATTGATCAAATAGAAAAGATGGATTCAAAAGGCGAGCCGCTCGATATTCAGATTGGGCAGGGCGTACATATCGGGAAAGGTGTTAAGCTCAATTATAACTTAACTTTGATGAAAAATGTTTTTATCAACGGCTGCGTTTCTTTTGGGAAAAACGTTGTCGTTAGAGAAAATGTTCAGTTAACATGCTTTCCCAATCAAGTGCTAGAAATCGGAGATGATGTAGAAATTTTAAGCGGCGATATAATTAAAGGAAATACAAAAATCGGCAGCGGCACAAAGATAGAATCCGGTGTAAGAATTACCGGCAGCGATGAATTCCCGACAATCATTGGCAATAATGTAACTATCAAAGGGGTGACTTATATTTTCGGCTCTGAAATTAATGACGGGCTTTTTATAGAACACTGTGTGCTTGTTAATAAAATTCTGAGTAAGCCGAATGACTTTAAAGGGGATTCCTTTAAGGTAAAATATTATTTGCCTGAGCCGGAAGGAATAGAAGCGATTCGGAATAAAAACTAATTACCCCAGATTGTCCATTAGGAAAGTTTATCAATAACATATTAGTAACTCACATTACGCAGAATGTTAATTGGAATTGCCACGAGCTTTGGCTCGTGGATTAATGAACGGCTTTAGCCACATTAATTACGAAAAATGGTGCTAAAGCCCGAAATTTTGTTTTAATTCGGTTCCCGACATAAATGTCGGCGCTATTAAATAACAACCATTGCGTAAGGTAAGTTAGTAACATAATTTGTTAAATGATAAGTATTAAATCCCGACATAGATTTTCTTACTGTTATATTGCTCTCAAGCCCTTAGAAAATCTTAGTCGGTTTGTCATTAGTATTTTTCTAATGACAAATTTGGATTACTGTTATTCCGCTTTGGCAGCAGCTAATTTGTTTACGTATTTGGTAAGTGCTGCTTTTTTGCGGGCAGCATTATTTTTATGAAGTCTTCCTTTTGAAACTGTCTTATCAAGAAAGGATACAGCCTCTTTTAATACCGCTTCAGCCTGTTCTTTGTCTTTGGTTGCATAAACTTTTTTGATGAGTGTTTTTATTTTAGAAAGCGAGGCTTTATTTCTCTCTCTTTTTATTTCACTTGCCCTTGCTCTCTTAATAGCTGATTTGTGTTGAGCCATTTTCTACCGTTTTTATTTTTAGGGGTGTAAATATAGCATTACATGAGTTATTAATCAAATTGCCGGGATAGCATTTAACCCAAATTATGC
>DYLN01000143.1 GCA_020722085.1 Melioribacter roseus | reverse complement strand
CTTTTAAGTTTATCCATCCCGATAATCCTTCCAGCATTTGTTCTATTGGCTTAAAGAGTTTTACCGGTACTATATAATTTAGCTCTCGTTGTTCAAAGTATTTTAGAAATTCATCAGCATAAAAACCACTGCTGCAATGCTGGAAATATTTCATTATTTAACTTCCAACTGAACTTTCCAAAGAACCTGCTGTATGTACTTTGTGATGGTGCTTCTTTCCATCCAAATATCTCTTTGAGCACTTTGTTATATCTCAACCATCCACTATGTGCAAATCTACTGGCTCCTATCCATACACTTACCCAAAAACTTTCTACTATTTGAATCGGGGAATATCCTCGATTTGAACATGGCTTTGGCAATGGTAAGCTTTCCAAAAATCTCTTTATTCCTGTTCTATCCAGCAGTTCTTTCATCCCTGTCTGCGGCAGGCAGGTCTGATACCTTGCATTTTTTTTGTGCTCCGTTTTTCCCCCTAATTTATTTATTCTTTTTATTTTATCCTTATTCTTTTTTCTTTATTGAATAGTTTGGGTTTATTTTGTGTTTTAGTCTTAGCAACTGATTAGGTTCTTTTATAATGCCCAACTATCACCATTATTTTCTGAGCGATATATTGCACTCCACGACTTCCAGAAAAAACTTAATCATTTGCTGCCCAAAAAGTGAAGTTATATATTCAGTATAAGGTACATTAGTCTGTCGCCAAAAATCTGTTTGAGAGACCGAAAGGCGAGTTGAAAACTCCGCCGAAGGCGAGTTGTAAACTCCGTTGTTAAACGAGAAATTAGGCATCGAGTGTTGTTTTTGAAATACAAAAAAGTAGGTAAGAAATTCTAAAAATAAAAGCAGATTGTAACTTAGTTTTTATACGGAGCGGCTGAACTGAATCTCGTAAACGTTATGCGCTTCGCTCTTTGCGCTATGCCTCAATAAAATTCCACACTGTAATCAATAAACTTCTTATTTTTGTAATTGAACTTCGCACTGAAAAACTTTTCCTGGAATAACCACGGAATAAAAATTTTATCGCCTTCCCATAAATTCAGTTCAGTTAGTTTTTCGTTTGGTATCCATTCAAGCCTGCCCTCATTCGAATCAATTAACTCGCCATCAAATTCAGTTGCAGTGAAAAGAAATACATACCAGTCTTTAACTCCGTCAAACATAGGAAAGGTAATAAAGCCGTGCATTCGAGGATTTTTCATCAGCAATCCGGATTCTTCCTTCACTTCTCTTATTGCACATTCTTCGGGGGTTTCCCCGGCTTCAAATTTTCCGCCGAGTCCGTTCCACTTGCCTTCGTGGTAGTCATTCTGTTTTTTATTACGGTATATCATTAATGTTTTGTTATCTTTAATGAGATAACAGAGAGTTGCAAGCTGTGGTTTCATCGTCATTCTTTCGCATTGATTAAAGAGGAAAGTATTTGTGAAATTTCATCCAGTTCGTCTAGGAACCATTTAACTTTTTGCGGGTTAGCCCGTTTGCTGTCACGCAAAAGTGCTAACCACAGTTTGCCTTCGTTAGTACATTTAAGAGATTTAAGAATAAATTCACCCATAGATTTTTTAGTTGCCGCCGACTCCCCTTCTATATAATTGCCGATCACACACGTACCGCTTCCGAAAAGTTCATTGCCGATACGCTGTGAAACATTGTCCTTGGGAAGAGAATCAATAAATTCAATTAACTTCAGCGTAAAAAAGTAAAGCCTTTTTCTAAATTCCCCATGTGTCCTCGGTGATTCAAAATCAGGTAGCATTTTTTCCCGATTAATTAGTATCGAGGTAAGAATTTTTCAGCAAATAATTTTGTACGTAATCGCTAACACCCTCTTCTACGTCCATCACTTTATTTTTGTACCCGGCATGTTGAAGTTTTTTCATATTGGCTTCGGTAAAGTACTGGTATTTTTCCTTAATATCATCTGGCATGTCAATGAATTCGATATTGACTGACTTATTCATCGCATTAAACAATGCCGTTACAAGGCTGATCCAAGTTTGTGCTTTACCGGTTCCAATATTAAACAGACCGTTTTTATCGCGATGCTCCAGGAAAAATAGTGTCATATCGACAGCGTCTTTTACATAAATAAAATCTCGTTTTTGCTCCCCATCTTTAAATTGTTTGTTGTGCGATTTAAACAATCTTACCTTTCCGGTTTGTTTAATCTGTTCAAAAGCTTTATGCACAACACTTCTCATGTCTTTTTTATGATATTCGTTAGGTCCGTAGACATTAAAGTATTTCAGTCCCACTACTTTATCGAAAAAATTATTTCTCTTTATCCACAAATCAAAAATATGTTTTGAATAACCATACATATTTAACGGTCTCAAAATTTCCAGTCTACTTTCATCGTCGTTGTAGCCGTTTGTTCCGTCACCGTAAGTAGCAGCAGAGGAGGCGTAAATAAATCTAATATTATTATTAACTGAATAGCGGGCGAGTATTTGCGAGTACTTAAAGTTGTTATCCATTAAATAATCGGCATCTCTTTCTGTAGTAGCCGAGCACGCACCCAGATGAACAATCGAATCAATATCAAAAGTAATATTGTCTTCTAAAATCAATTGAATGAAATCATTCTTGTGAAAAAAGTCGGCATACTTTAAGCCGTTTAGATTTTTCCACTTTTCATCGCTGCCAAGCTCATCAACAACAATAATATTTTCTTCACCCATCCGGTTTAATTTCCAGATAACGGCACTTCCAATAAACCCCGCACCACCGGTAACAACTATCATCTGCTTCCTATTAATTTATTATATTTGCACGAAAATTAATGATAATTTACTGAAAATGTTCATGGAAAATAAATTCGAAATAATTTCACAAATACTAAAAGAACGCATTCTTGTTCTCGACGGCGCAATGGGCACAATGATCCAGCGTTATAAATTATCCGAACAGGATTTCAGAGGCGACAGATTCAAGGATCATCCATGCGACCTAAAAGGAAATAACGATCTGCTTTGTCTAACACAGCCCGAAATAATTAAAGAAATTCACAATGAATATCTGAAAGCCGGGGCAGACATTATTGAAACCAATACGTTTAACGGCACAGCAATTTCTCAGAAAGATTATCAAACTGAAAATTTTGTTTACGAAATAAATTTTAACGCTGCAAAAATTGCAAAAGAAGCTGCAGTAAATTTTACAAAACAAAATCCCAGCAAACCGAGATTTGTCGCCGGTTCATTGGGTCCTACAAATAAAACGCTTTCGATTTCGCCAGATGTACTTAATCCCGGATTTCGTGCCGTATCGTTTGATCAGCTTGCCGCTGCATATAAAGAACAAGCACACGGTTTAATTGACGGCGGCGTAGACATTTTACTTCTTGAAACAATTTTTGATACACTTAATGCAAAAGCCGCATTGTATGGAATTATGGAATTGTACGATGAAATAAATAAACAAATTCCGATAATGATTTCCGGTACAATTGTGGATATGAGCGGCAGAACCCTTTCGGGACAAACTACCGAAGCATTTTGGATCTCGATATCCCACACAAAGAATCTTTTGAGTGTTGGCTTGAATTGTTCTTTGGGGCCAAAGCAAATGCGCCCTTTTATTGAAGAACTTTCAAGCATCGCCGATATATTCATTAGTTTATATCCAAATGCCGGACTGCCGAATGAATTAGGCGGATACGACGAAACACCGAATGCTATGCTTAATGTTCTGGAAGAGTATGCACAAAACGGTTTTTTTAATATTATAGGCGGATGCTGCGGCACAACACCGGATCACATAAAAGCTTTTTCAGAAATTCCTAAAAAATATAAACCGAGGAAAGTTCCCGAAGTAAAACCGTATTTAAGACTAAGCGGATTAGAACCGCTTATTTTCAGACCGGAAATGAATTTTGTAAATATCGGTGAGCGCACAAATGTTACCGGTTCCAAAAAATTTGCTCGTTTGATAAAAGAACATAACTACGAGGAAGCACTTGATGTAGCAAGAGATCAGGTAGAAGGCGGCGCACAGATTCTCGATATCAATATGGATGAAGCAATGATTAATTCGGAAGAAGCAATGACCACATTCTTAAATCTTCTTGCTGTCGAACCGGACATTGCTAAACTTCCTATTATGCTCGACTCATCGAAATGGTCGGTCATTGAAGCCGGCTTAAAATGTTTGCAGGGTAAAGGAATTGTCAACTCTATTAGCCTTAAAGAAGGCAAAGAAAAATTTATTGAGCAAGCCAAAAAAGTTTTACGGTACGGCGCTGCGGTAATTGTAATGGCTTTTGATGAAGAAGGTCAGGCAGACACTTTCGAAAGAAAAATTAATATTTGCAAACGCGCTTACAAAATTTTAACCGAAGAGGTCGGTTTCCCTCCGCAAGATATTATTTTCGATCCAAATATCTTTGCAATAGCCACAGGAATTGAAGAACATAATTCTTACGCAGTCAACTACATTGAAGCTGTTAAATGGATAAAGAAAAATTTACCGTTGGCAAAAGTTTCTGGCGGAGTCAGCAATATATCTTTCTCTTTTAGAGGAAACGACATGGTGAGAGAGGCAATGCATTCGGCGTTTCTTTATCATGCTATCGAAGCTGGCATGGATATGGGAATTGTTAACGCAGGACAATTAGCTGTATACGAAAATATCCCAAAAGATCTCTTAGAGCTTGTAGAAGATGTTCTTTTTAACAAACGCGCAGATGCTACGGAAAGATTAATTAAATATGCCGAGTCAGTTAAAAAAGAAACGAAAGCGGAAGAGAAAGAAAAAGAATGGCGCAGCCAAAGTGTAGAAGAAAGATTGAAGTACTCGCTTGTAAAGGGTGTGGTTGATTATATTGAAAAAGACATAGAAGAGGCTCGTTTAAAATATTCCTCGCCCCTTGCTGTTATTGAAGGTCCTTTAATGGATGGAATGAATGTGGTCGGCGAACTTTTTGGTTCCGGAAAAATGTTCTTACCGCAAGTTGTTAAAAGCGCGCGGGTAATGAAAAAAGCTGTGGCATATCTTGAACCATATCTAAAAGCCTATCCCCCCGCCTTCAGCCAAAGCGGGATAAACTCTTCCCAAAAGGAATCGGCGGAAAACTTGGCTTTAGGCTGGCAAACTGCGGATCCAATTTTATACAGCAAGCTTAAAAAGTTTGCAGAAGAGTTTCGGGATAAACCTACTATGGCTGAATCGATTTTATGGGAAAATTTAATATCAAAACGATTTGAGAGTTTTGAATTTAGAAGACTACATATTATTGGTCAATATATAGTTGATTTCGTTTGTTTACCAAAAAGATTAATTATAGAAATTGACGGATTAATTCATCAACTACCGGGGAATAAAGAACCCGATCAAGTAAGAACTCAATGGTTTAACGAAAATGGCTTCGAAGTAATTCGTTTTACAAATGAAGAAGTGATCAACGAAATAGGAAAAGTTTTAAACACAATTTTAGAAAAACTAGAACAGCAGAAGTCAACAGTTCCTAACGAGGACACTAGGAACAAAGGAACAACTACTTTATATAAAACCCGTGATTCCATCCTCTCTTTAGGTGAGAGCCGGCATGGGGCTACTATTTTGCTCGCCACAGTTAAAGGCGATGTTCACGACATAGGCAAAAATATTGTCGGTATAGTTCTTGGCTGCAATAATTATGATGTTATAGATCTTGGTGTTATGGTTCCTTCGGAAAAAATTCTTTCAACTGCTGCCGAAAAAAATGTGGATGTTATCGGCTTAAGCGGATTAATAACACCGTCGTTAGATGAAATGGTTCATGTTGCCAAAGAAATGCAGAGACTTGGACTTAAAATTCCTCTGCTTATAGGAGGAGCAACTACATCAAGAATTCACACGGCAGTGAAAATAAGTCCCGAATATACTGGACCGGCAATTCATGTACTTGACGCATCAAAAAGCGTTGGTGTTGTAGGTAGTCTGTTAAATCCCAAACAAAAAGAAAAATTTGTAAGCTCCGTAAAAGAAGAATACAACAAGCTTGCTAACGAATATCATAAGAAACAAAGTGCTAAAAATTTCATTTCACTTGAAGAAGCAAGAATAAACAAACTAAAAACAGAATGGAGTAAAGTTCGAATCTGCAGACCAAGAAAATTGGGAATCACCGTTTTCAATGATTTTCCGCTGGACAAAATTAAAAATTACATCGACTGGACCCCTTTCTTTTTAGCCTGGGAACTAAAAGGAAAATATCCTGCAATATTTGACGACAAAAAATACGGCACTGAAGCCAGAAAACTTTTTGAAGATGCAAACAAAATCCTAAATGAAATTATTTCCAACAAATTATTAGAAGCGAAAGGCGTCGTCGGTTTGTTCCCTGCAAATTCAATTGACGACGATGTTGAAATTTATAATAGTGAAAATAGTGTGGGATTAGTAGCGGTCTTGCATTTCATACGGCAGCAGTCACGAAAAAGCAGCGGCTTGCCAAATTATTCCTTAGCCGACTATATTGCTCCAAAGGAAACCGGTATAATCGATTACATCGGTGCTTTTGCAGTAACTACAGGCATCGGCATAGAAAGTTTATTAAAAAAATATGAAGACGAACACGACGATTATTCGAGTATTTTAGTAAAGGCTCTCTCCGACCGGCTTGCAGAAGCATTTGCAGAATTGATACATGAAAAAGTAAGAAAAGAATTATGGGGCTATGCCGAAGACGAAAATTTTTCCAACGAAGAATTGATAAAAGAAAAATACCGGGGTATACGTCCGGCACCGGGCTATCCGGCTCAGCCGGATCATTCGGAAAAGCTCACTATCTGGAAACTGCTCGATGCCGAGAGAAACACTTCAATCAAATTAACTGAAAGCATGGCTATGCACCCCGCATCTTCAATTTGCGGTTTATATTTTTCATATCCAGACTCAAAATATTTCACTGTCGGGAAAATCGGCAAAGACCAGGTGGAAGATTACAGAAAAAGAAAAGGCATGAGTCTGAAAGAAGCGGAAAAATGGTTAGGACCGATATTGAATTATTGAAAGTTGATGATGAA